>NZ_JBVVAK010000147.1:0-18325 GCF_055792825.1 Microvirga sp. GN3 | reverse complement strand
AAGCCGACATTCGCACCGTCGTCGACACGGCTCGCCTCGGCCCGGGAACCAATGCGTTCAAGACGATCCTTCAGACCGTGTCCGCCTGAACCTCAGTTCTGAATGGGGCGTGGGTAATTACTCTTCGCGCACGGCTTCTTTAGGCGGACAGGAGAGGCCGGCTCAGTCAACCGCCGCAGGCGGTGACCGCCTGCTCGGCGACGGCCTTGGACCGATCCCGACCACCGGCCCAACATCCTGGGCCTCCCGTCGGATGAGGCTGCGTCACCTCACCCACGGGACCGTGCCTGCCCCCACACTGCGACGCCTCGCGAGCGCGCCCCTCTCAGGAGCAGATCTACGCAATGATATAGCCGATGTTAGGACGATTGTCAAGAACATAATAAGAACATTATCCAAGCGCCTATCGCGTCATGGCCGGCCTCGTGCCGGCCATCCCCGTCTTTGCCGCGTTGCGGCTTCCAAGGCGTGGATCCCCGGGCCAAGCCCGGGGATGACGGCGGAGAGGGCAAAGTGTTCTCCCTCCTCTCGAGTGGGAGAGAGAGGCACTATACTCGTCCAATGATCCCGGATCGCCTCTGGCGTCCGGGGATGACGCGAGGTGGGGTGCTTTGTCATCTCCGCGTTTCGTGCTCTATCCCGATGGAGTAACGAAACCGTATCTATGTCCCTCGCCCGGTCGCCCCTCATCCTCGGCCTGATCGCCCTCATCGGGGCTTTGAGCCTCGCGTCCCTCGTCATCGGTCCGGCGCCGATCACGGTGCCTGTGGCGCTGAAGGCGCTCGTGGCGGATCAGGGGGCGGCGAGCATCGTGGTGCGGGAGATCCGCCTGCCACGCACGCTCCTTGCTCTGCTGATCGGCTGGATCTTCGGTCTCTCGGGGGCGGGGCTGCAGGGCCTGCTGCGCAACCCGCTCGCCGATACGGCGGTGTTCGGTGCGCCGCAGGCGGCGGCCTTCGGGGCGGTGCTCGTGATCTATTCCGGGCTGATCGGCACCCTGTCCTGGGTCCTGCCTTTCGCGGCGATTGCGGGAGCGCTCCTGTCCATCGCCCTGGTCGTGGCGGTGGCGGGACGGAGCGCCACCATCGTGGTGCTGATTCTCGCCGGCCTCGCGGTCGGCAGTCTGGCGGGGGCCGGCACGTCGCTCGCCATCAGCCTCTCGCCCAATCCCTTCGCGGTGACGGAGATCGTGTTCTGGCTTCTCGGTTCCTTCGAGGACCGGTCCATGATCCATGTGGTGCTGGCCACGCCCTTCATTCTCCTCGCCTCCATCCTGCTCCTCTCGGCCTCGTCGGGCCTGCGGGCATTGGCGCTCGGCGAGGACACGGCGCAGAGCCTCGGGATCAACGTGCCGCTCCTGCGGGGCCTGATCGTCGCGGGCGCCGCCATCGGCACGGGAGCCTCGGTGGCGGTGGCCGGGTCCATCGGCTTCGTCGGTCTGGTCGTGCCCCATCTCGTACGTCCCTTCGTGGGCTACGATCCGGCCCGCACCCTCGTGCCGGCAGGACTCGCCGGGGCAGCGCTTCTGCTCGCCGCCGATATCGCCGTGCGGCTCATCCCCTCGAGCGCAGAGATCAAGATCGGCGTGCTCACGGCCCTGCTCGGCGTTCCGTTCTTCCTCTGGGTCATTGCCCGGCGCAAGGCGGAGCTGGTGGAGACGCCGGCATGATGCGTCTCGAAGCCCGTTCCCTGACGGTGGACCTGGGGGCCCGCCGCGCCCTCGACCGGATCGACCTGTCCCTGGAGCCGGGACGGCTTACGGTGATCATCGGTCCCAACGGCGCCGGCAAGACGACCCTGCTGCGAAGCTTGGCCGGGCTGGCGGAGCCTGCCCAAGGCGATGTCTGCCTGGACGATACGTCCCTTGCCAAGATGCGCGCCTCGGAGCGGGCGCGCTCCATTGCCTATCTGCCCCAGGGCGGCAGCGTGGCCTGGCCGCTGCCGGTGGCAAGCGTCGTCGCCCTCGGTCGCCTGCCCCATGGGGAAACGCCTGACGGCCTGTCGAATGCCGGCCGGGAGGCCGTCGCTGTGGCGCTCCAGTCGGTCGGGCTGCAGGGCTTCGCGCACAGGCCGGCCACGGCACTATCCGGCGGCGAGCGCGCCAGGGTGCTTCTCGCCCGCGCTCTCGCGACGCAGGCGCCGGTGCTTTTGGTCGACGAGCCCGTTGCGGCGCTCGATCCGCGCCATCAGCTCGTCGTGCTCGATGTCCTGAAGGCCCGGGCCCGGGCGGGCGCGACGGTGGTCGCCATCATGCACGATCTGACGCTCGCTGCCCGCTTCGCCGACGATAGCGTGTTGCTGAATCAGGGAAAGATCGCAGCCTTCGGGCCGCCGGAGACGGTTTTGACCGAGGCCCGGCTCGCGGAGATCTTCGGCATCCGGGCGCGGGTTCTGGGGCAGACGGGCGGTCTCGTGGTGGTGGCGGAAAGCCCGCTGCCGGATGCCTGACGATGGCATTTGCGCGCATGCCGCCTGTGATGGTCTTACATTGACAAAGGCATGAGCCCAGCCGATACCCCGGGGCTGGGGTATGGCAAGGTTATGAATCAGCAGGGTCTCAAGAAAGCGCTTATCGTCGTGCATGATCTCGTGATGACGGGTGTGGCCGTCGTCGCGACCTTTTACGTGCGCTTCGAAGGTCCGTTCCTGAATGAGCGCCTTGCTCATCTGCCGGTCTTTCTGCCGCCCTTCATCGCCTTTGCCGGCGTGGTCTACTGGTTCTCCCAGCTCTACAAGTCCAAGTGGCGCTTCGCGTCCCTGCCGGACCTGTTCAACATCTTCCGGGCCGCGACCATCCTGGCGGTCACCCTGCTGGTGGTGGACTACATTCTCGTCTCGCCGCAGCTGAGGGGCACCTTCTTCTTCGGCAAGATCACGATCGCCCTCTACTGGCTGATCCAGATGTTCCTGCTGGGCGGCCCCAGGCTCGCCTTCCGCTACATGAAATATGCCCGCTCGCGCCATACCCTGCAGCGCGACGCCAGCACGCCGACCCTGCTGCTCGGGCGCGGCAGCGACATCGAGGTGATCCTGCGCGCCATCGAGGCCGGCACGGTCAAGAAGACGCAGCCCAAGGGCATCCTGTCCTGGCGCACCGACGATCTCGGGCAATCCATGCGCGGCGTCCCGGTTCTGGGCACGTTCAACGATCTCGACCAGGTTATCCAGGATTTCCACGAGCGCGGCACGCCGATCCGTCGCCTGCTGGCGACGCCGAGCGCCCTGATGCCGGAGGCGCACCCCGACATGCTGCTCGCCCGCGCCCGCCGCCTCGGCCTGCCGCTGGTGCGGGTCACGAGCCTCGGCGAGGGCATGCGTGATGCTGAGCTCGCGCCGCTCGAGATCGAGGACCTGCTCCTGCGTCCCACGGTGCAGATCAATCGGCAGCGTCTCGAAAACTTCATCCGCGGCAAGCGCGTGCTGGTCACGGGCGGCGGCGGCTCGATCGGATCGGAGATCTGCATCCGCGTCGTCGCCTTCGGCGCCAGCGACCTATTGATCCTGGAAAGCTCCGAGCCGTCCCTGCATCATATCCTGGAAAACCCGACTCTGCTCTCGAGCGACACCAATGTGGACGGCGTGATCGCCGACGTGCGCGACCGGGAGCGCGTGCGTGAGGTGATGAACGAGTTCCAGCCCGAGGTGGTCTTCCACGCGGCCGCCCTCAAGCACGTCCCCTATCTCGAGAAGAATTGGACGGAAGGGATCAAGACCAACGTCTTCGGCTCGGTGAATGTCTCCGATGCGGCGGTGGAGGCCGGTGCCGACACCATCGTCATGATCTCCACCGACAAGGCCATCGATCCGGTCTCCATGCTCGGCGCCACCAAGCGCTTCGCCGAGATGTACGGGCAGGCGCTCGATGCCGAGTTCATGGGCCGCAACGGTGCCACCCGCATCATCGCCGTGCGCTTCGGCAATGTGCTGGGTTCGGTCGGTTCCGTGGTGCCGAAGTTCAAGGCGCAGATCGCCCGCGGCGGGCCGCTCACGGTGACTCACCCGGATATGGTGCGCTACTTCATGACCACCCGCGAGGCGGCGGATCTGGTGCTCACCTCCGCCTCCCATGCGGAGGAGAGCCGCGCCGTCACGGAGCGCACCAACGGCGACGAGCGCGCCTCGGTCTACGTGCTCAAGATGGGCCAGCCGGTGCGCATCTACGAACTGGCCGAGCGCATGATCCGGCTTGCGGGCTACGAGCCCGGCGAGGACATCGAGATTTCCGTCACCGGCACGCGCCCCGGCGAGCGGCTGCACGAGATCCTCTTCGCCCGCGAGGAGCCCCGCACCGAGATCGGCATCGACGGCGTGATGGCGGCCAAGCCCATCTTCGCAGACCGTGACCGGGTCGATCAGTGGCTGCAGATCCTCAACCGCGCCATCGCGAATGGCGATCGTGTCCTGGCCGAGCAGGTGTTCGAGGATGCGATTCCGGAATTCAAGCGCCGGACGCCTGCGCCCCAGCCTGCCGTGCCAGTTCAGCAAGCGCGTCTCGCGTCGAACTGACCGGCTGCCAGCCCAGATCTCTCAAGGCCTGAGGGCTGGCGACCAGCGAGCCCGCCAGACGCTCATAGGCCTCGCTCCGGCCTGCGAGGGAGGCTGCCCCTTTGAGGACGAAGGACGGCACCGGGATCAATCCCGGTTCGCGCCCCAAACCCTTGCGCAGAGCCGTGACCATCTCGGGGATCGTCACCGGCTCCGGATCGGTCACGATGAAGGGGCGTTTCAAGGGCCCCGGCGCTTTCAGGACCGTATCCACGGCCGCTGCCAGATTATCGAGGGAGAGAAGCGAGCGCTTGGCCGTCAGTCCGCCGAGCGGCAGCGGCCAGGGCGATTGCGCGAGGGTCAGCAGAGCCGCCATGTTGCCCTTCACGCCTGGGCCGTAGACGAGCACGGGACGAAGGGCCGCCCAATCGAGCCCGAGCGCGCTCAAGCCCCGTTCGGCCTCGAGCTTCGAGCGACCATAAGGATCGGTGGGCTGTGGCTCCTGGGTTTCCGTCAGAATGCCCTCGGCCGTCGGGCCGGCCTGGGCGCGGATCGAGGACAGGAACACGAAGCGCTTCACGCCGGCCCGCTCGGCCGCCTGCGCCAGCCTGACGGTCGCCTCCGTGTTGATAGTCCGGTAATCGTCCTCCGGCCGCCCCGACATGGCATGCGCCAGGCCCGCCGAGTGGATCACCATGTCTACGTCGCGCAGGGCCGCCGCCATGTTGTGAGGCGAGGCGATATCGCCGATCACCGCGCTCGACGCGCCGGCCGGCACCTCGGACGGGCGGCGCAGCAGCACCCGGACCCGGTAGCCGCGCTTCGGCAGTTCGTTCAGAAGGTGCCGCCCGATGAAACCCGTGGCGCCGGTCAGCGCGATCAGGGGTGCATTCATCGGGAAACCTCCAGTCTGGGCCGAGAGAAGCGTCCGAGAACAAGGCCGACGAGAACGGCGCCCGCGACGAGCGCCGCGATCTGCACCGCACCCGAGGGCCAGACAAGGGTCATAGCGGCCAATCCCGCCAGGACAAGGTTGAGCCCGAACACGTGGCCGCTGACCTGCAAGACCGAGAAGCCGTTGTCGGTGGCCTTCTGGTAGAAATGGCTGCGATGCGCCTCCCACACTTTCTCAGCCTTAGCGAGGCGGCGCAGCAGGGTGATCGTGGCATCCATCAGATAGTAGAGCGGCAGCAGGATCGCTGCGGCGAGCGCCCCCGTGCCCGCAAGCTGCAGCAGCATCCAGCCGACGAGAAGGCCGATCGGCAGCGAGCCGACATCGCCGAGGAAAAGCCGGGCGACGGGCTTGTTGAAAGGCGCAAAGCCGAGGAGCGCACCGCAGAGGGCGGGCGCGATGAAGAGCGTCTCCCATTGAGCACGCTGAAACAAACATGCAACGGCCAGGAAGGCGGTGATCGGCACCATTTCGGCGACGGTGATCCAATCGAGCCCGTCCATGAAGTTGGTGAGGTTCACGAACCAGACGCCGCCGAAGATAAGCAGGGCGTGTTCCACCGGCAGGGGCACCGAGTCAGGCAGGATGCGAACCTTGCTGCCCACGACAACAACCGCCACGGCCACGATCTGCAGCAAGAGACGAAGGATGGCGGGGAGGGGACGGATATCGTCTACCGTGCCCACAAGAGCCAATCCGAGAGCGGCGGCGGCCACGGGATAAAAACCGGACAGAGTCCATGCCGATAGTCCAGCTCCGGCAGCGATCAGGGCTGCTCCGACGACCGCGATCCCACCGCCCTGAGGGGTCGGCAGCTTGTGGCTTGAGCGTGCATTGGGCCGCGCCAGCGCGTAGCGGATGAGCAGCGGCTTCAGAACGACAATCAGCAGCGCCGAGAGAGCGGCTGAACCGACCAGAACAGCGATCTGGAGCGCAAACAGCAAGAAGAAATCCATCGCTCAACGCCCATGATATTGCTTGTACCAATCCACAAACCGCGCAACGCCCTCCTCAAGCGATGTCGCGGGCGCGAAGCCCACATCGCGGCGCAGGTCGCTCACGTCCGCACGCGTCTCCAGCACATCGCCGGGCGGCAACGGCACGTCCACGCGGATTGCCTTCTTCCCCAGCGCGTCTTCGATCAGAGCGATCAGGTCGTTCACTTCCTCGGGGCTGTCGTTGCCGATGTTGTAGACCCGGTGCGGCGCCGGGCTGATGGCCGGATCGGGCGATTCCGCGTTCCAGGCGGGATCGGGCACGGGCGGCCTTTCCACCAGCCGTACGATGCCCTCCACGATGTCGTCCACGTAAGTGAAGTCGCGCCAGACCCGGCCCGCATGGGCGACCTGGATCTCACGGCCTTCCGCAATGGCATGGGTGAACTTGTACACCGCCATGTCCGGCCGCCCCCAGGGACCGTAGACGGTGAAGAAGCGCAGGCCCGTCGCAGGGAGGCCGAACAGAGAGGCGTAGGAATGCGCCATCATCTCGTTGGCTTTCTTGGTGGCGGCATAGAGGCTGATCGGGTGATCGGCACTATCGTGCTCGGAGAAGGGCAGCTTGCCGTTGGCGCCATAGACCGAGCTCGACGAGGCATAGACGAGGTGCTGGATCTCCCCATGCCGGCAGGCTTCCAGCATATTCATGAAGCCCATCAGGTTCGAGGCAGCGTAGGGCTGAGGATCGACGAACCGCACCCCCGGCTGGGCGGCGAGGTGGATCACCTTCTCGAAGCGATGATGCTGGAACAGCTCGCGGGTCGCCTGCGCGTCGGCAAGGTCCAGGCGCTCGCCGAGAAAAGTGTTGTGCGGGGTCAGGTTTCCGAACCGCGCCTCCTTCAGGCTCACGTCGTAATAGGGCGTGAAGCTGTCGACACCGACCACCTGATGGCCATCGGCCAGGAGCCGCTGCGCCACATGAAAGCCGATGAAGCCTGCCGCGCCGGTGACCAGGATGGGAGCTGACATGAAAGGGTCCGGATGATGAAGTGGCCGGCACCTTAGCGCATCGTGCGGAAAAGTGGACCCGGTTTTCACTGGCGTGGCCCTTCGGGTCGCTGACGCGGCCCTCTGGGTCCGCACAGAACGATGCGCTCATCAAGAGAAGAGAGCATCGTGCGGAAACCCGATCGGCTTCTGTCCGGAATCAGATGACGAAGAAGTCCTTGTAGGTCATGGCCAGCTTCTTGGAGAGACTGGCGATCTCCACGGCTTTGCCTTTCCCCGAACCATCGGCGTCGTAGAAGAGCACGCCCTTCTTGCTGTCATAGACGATGGTGTCGTTCTTGTCCTTGGCCTTCGAGCCGATGACGAAATAGCTGCTTTTCAATTGGGCAGGCTTGGCTTCCGTACCCGACTTGTCGAGCTTTGTGAACACGGCATTGTCGAGCCAGATCGAGTCGTCACGGACCTTGAAGTCGGCGATCTTGTCCTTGTTGGTCTTCGTATCGGGTTTGGTGTCGAACACGAAGGTGTCCTTGCCCGTGCCGCCGGACAAGCTGTCGCTGCCGGATCCGCCCCAGAGCTTGTCGTTGCCGCCATTGCCGTAGAGTTTGTCCTTGCCGCTATGGCCATAGAGCTTTTCGCCGCGTGACGAACTCCTGATCACATCGGCGCGGTTGATCCACAGATCCGCGTCGATGGTGGCGACGGTGGACCGAGAGACATCGCTGACGATGATCTGAAAGGAGATCGGCGCAACGGAAGGCGATGCGCTCTCCAGGTGAGGCGCCTGGGTGAAGATCAGATTGCGTATGGCGGCCTGCACCTGTGCCGGGGTGCCGCTGATCGTATAGGTGCCGGTCAGGGAGTTGTAGGTTCCGCCGCCGAGGCTCGAGGCGAGGAAGGATCCTTGTTTCGGATCACTGATGACGACGCTCACCGTGAGGGGATCCCCATTCGCGTCGGCAATGCCCACCAGCGAAAAGGGATTGTCCATGTCCGAGATCGTCTTCCGCCGCAGATCGCCGGTGATCTCGGGAGGAAGATTCAGACCGCCTGTCCCACCGCCCTTGCTCCCGCCGACATTTCCTTCGCCGTGATGGGGGAGCCATTTCGTGACGGTCACGATGCTTGCATCCACGCCCTCGCCATTCTCGCCGCCGCCCGTATTGGAAATTCCAACATAGATCTGCCGGTAAAAATCGTCCGCGAGCGTTTCCGAAGTATTTCGATAAACCAGGGACTGAATGAATGTCGCGGCGATGAGGCCCCGTGGATACTCGTTTTCGTTCTCATAATCGAAGAAGAGATGGAAATTGTAGGTTCCGCTGCCGCCAGGCGCGATGATGCCGCTATACCCGCCGATGGTGATCACGCTTCCGACATTCAGGCCATTGGTAGCGGAGACCCCTCTCGTCGTATCGAGTTCGAGGCGGTCATGAACCGGATCGGCCAACATCACGGCGACCTGTATGTCGAGAATGCCCCAACCGGTATCGACCGTGGAGTTGGACCCCCAGTCGAGATAGACGCCCACGTTGGGGCTGATCCTGTGCCAATCGCCATCCAGGTTCGTTGAGAAGATGGTCGTGCCCATCGAAAATCCTCGCAATCTGTTCGCGGCATCTGCTCTTCGCTTCCAAGCGACGAGGTGGCCCTACGGGAATCGTCCGCTCATGGCATGATATAACGAATGAAATATAATAATGAATGGCGAATGGACCGATATACCCTTCCGTATAGGAAGAACGTTCTGCCAAGGGCCCTATTCCGCACCTCAAGGAAACCGACGAGGGCTCCACATATGCAAGTTGTATATGTCTGGAGATCTGAAGGACGCTTTCGGGAGTCTGCGGTGCATCGTCAGGGGCGGACGCTTGGTTCCGCACGATGCGCTAGGTGGCAAAATCCTTTAGGGGAAGCGATCGCCGCTCTTCTGTTGTCGTCGTGGAAGTCTTTGCACAATCCGTGTCGAAGTCGTTTTCCACCGGCTCGAAAATGAAGGATTGGCGTTCGCGGGCCATGAAGGCGGTCGGCATCATGGCCTGCATCTCGGCCTCGGCGGCATGCAGGAAGGAGTCGTCATGGCCGGGATAGAGATGGAAGATCGCGAGTGACTTCACACCGGCCGCTTTGGCAAGCTCCACGCCCTTCTGCCATGTGGAATGGCCCCAGCCGCGGCAATAGGAATATTCGGCGTCGGAGAACATGCCGTCGAAGATCATGAGATCGGTGTCGCGCACGAAGTTCGCGAGGCCGGGATCGGGCCAGATGTCGCTGTGCTCGACGTCGCTGATGTAGCAGACGCTGCGGCCCTGGTGGCCGATGCGAAAGCCCGTGGCTCCGCCGGGATGGTTCAGGAGATGGGTTTCCACCCGCGTGCCGTCGTCGAATGTCAGGGGCTCGCCCGCTCTGAAACCGTGGTGCTCGAAACGGGCGGGAAGCTGGCCGAGGCGAACCGGAAAGAGCGGCGGGGCGAAAAGGCGGCTCAAGGGCTCCATGGCGCTCTCACCATCCAGATTGCCGCAATAGGTGCGGATCACCCGCTCCTTGGCGAGAAGGGCGGGCTTGAAGAACGGAAGACCGCTGATGTGATCGAGATGGAGATGGCTCAGGAGAATGTCGATTTTTTCGGGGGCAGTGGGGCCGAGCTCCATGCCCAGCGCGGACAGGCCGGTTCCCGCATCGAGGATGAAGAGCCGCTCGCCGCAGCGGACCTCGACACAAGGGGTGTGCGAGCCGAACTCGACGAATTGGGGGCCGGATGTGCAGGTGGAGCCGCGTATGCCCCAGAACCGGACCCGCAACGCGTCAGAGGATGCAACTCGCCTTACCATGTCAGGATCATGACCAATCGAAAACCCTGCTTATGTGCGCTAGCGCACATCGATAAGCTGCCCCCGAGGGGGATGGCCGGTCAAGGTAAATGTGTCACGCACTCAGCACCTCCAGGGTCCTGATGCGGCGATCCATCACCGGTTCACCTCGCTCGAAATGGATAACCGCGTCGAACGGAGGTTGATCCATGGCCGGCGAAATCGACGGCGTCACCAGGATCAATCCCCGCCCGACGAGGGCGCGGCGCAGATTGGCGACGAGCTTGTCGGCGGCAGGTCCCGGCAGACCGTCGAGTGCCCGCTGCACCACCAGAATGCCGGGTCGGCGCACGAGGCAGCGCACAAGATCGACGGCAGCGACCTCGCTCGAGGTCAGATCGTCGCCCTGCGGATCGATGGGCGTATCGAGCCCGATGCGCGAGACCTCGCCGTCGAGACCCCTCTGCGTCAGGACCCGGCGCGTCACTTCGTGCACCGACTCGAGAGCGCCAGCCTGATCGGCCGCGATGCGTCCGAAGAGCAGGTTATCCTGAATGCTGGCCGCCGCACAGAAGCGTTCCTCGTCGTAGAACTCGATCGAGGGCTTCAGGCTCACCGGCAGCATGCGCGCGAAATCGGCGCGGGCGACGAGGATCTGTTCCTCCATGCAGGTTTCGAGCAGACCGAGGCGATGCCGGCTCTCGTTGTAGCGTAGCGCGAGGCCGATCAGGCGCTCCCGGTCCCGCGAGGTCTGATCGCTGCGCCGCTGCTCATTCTTCCGGTCGACGAGGTCCTGAAAATAGGGGCGGTCCGCCGCCGAGAAGAACGAGAAGCGCTCAAAGAGCGGGGAGCCATCCGGAATGTCGGAGAAGATCTCGATCATGCTGGTTGCGATCGAGAGCCCCATCCGGGCGAGCGGCTTTGTCAGTTCGTTGGCTTCCAGGATCGCCCGCACGAACGGATGGCCGGCCAGACGATCCTCCTCGAAGGCATCGCCGATGGGCTTTCCGAATAGCAGGTTCTCGCCGATCGTGGCGTAGCGGTTGTAGCGTTCGGCGCTGAAGGAATCGACGAAGCGGTCGAGCTGCTCGGCCGCCAGCACCGCCTGCACGGCGCGGCGCGCTTCCACGATGGCGGCGGCGAATTTCGGCTCCCGTTCCGGATCGATGGTTCCGGACAGGCCGCGCGCATGGGTCAGCCGGTCGAGACCCGCCACAGTGATGGCCTCGGAGAGACGGTGGCCGAGCTCGCCTTCCGGCACGGAGGCGCCGTAGAGCAGATTGCCCTTCAGGCTGCCGTCGATCAGCACGGTGTTCCCGGCAAAGGCGATACGCCGGCTGCGCTCGACCGGATCGGCGGCGGCGAGATCGATGCCGCCATAGGTGAGGCGGCCGAGGGATGGCGGGATCTGGCCACTCATGAGGGCCGCCAGGAGCCGCGGGCCCGCATCCCCGTCACCGACCAGGGCCACATGGGACGGGAAGGCGAGGTTCAGGTTGACCGAGGCGACCCGCGCGCCGCTGGCAGGGTCATAGGCCGAGACGCCCTGGGCCACGAGCGCGCCGCTCTCGGGCAGGCTGGCCTTGCCTTTCAGGGCCGCACGCAGCTTCAACGGCACCAGCCCCTTGCCGAGATCGATGAGCAGCGCCCGCGCCCTTAGGGCCAATCGGTGCCACTGGACGACCTCCCGGGTGCCATAGGCGGCGAGCGCCGCGGCGAGGACGCAGGCAGCCACCGTTCCCGCGGTCGTCGGACGGGCTTGGGAGAACCAGGCACCCAGGGCCAACACGGAGAGCGGCGCGATCATGAGCACGGCCGCGGAGGCCGCCTCGGCGAACGCCAGGCGGTATTCCCGTTTCATCACCGGCCGGTGGCTTCCCACCAGCGCCTCGCGCACCCGGTCGCGCTCATAGGGCGCGGTGCCGTGGGCGCGCAGGGCCGGGATGCGATGCTCCAGCTCGGCGAAGACGCCCTCGGCCTCGTCGCCTTCCCGGTGCCGGGCGGCAGTGGCGTCGAACCGCAGGAGCGAGCGGCGCGCGCCCACGATGGCTCCCAGCGCCAGAATCAGCGCCAGAGCCGCGCCGAGATGCCAGTCCATGACGAAAATATAGGCGCAGGCGAGCCCGATCATCCCGCCGAGCTTCACCGGCACCAGAAGGCTCGAGCCCAGCACGCCGCTTTCGCGAGCCAGGCCCCGGCCGGCCAGCGCCGTCACCATGGCGATCTCGTCATGGGACGCGGAGGGCACTTTGAGGATGACGTCGAGGGCCGCCGATTGGGTGCGCGTGAGCATTCTCAGGCCGATGCCGACCGTCAGCCATTCGAGCCCCATCAGGATCAAGCCGAGAAGCATGGGGATGAGCAGGATCCCGGCAATCGAGGCGAGCGCGAAAGCCTCGGGACCCAGGATGAAGCCGGGAAACAGGACGATGGGTTCAGGCCAGAGCTCGACCGGCGGGCTGATGGCGAGCCGCAGAAAGGCCGCCGGTGCATCCCAGCTGCCCGCCGCCCCCGTCGCCCTGTCGACGACGATGCGCACGAGATCGAAGCCGACGAGGATCAGAATTCCTGCCAGGACCAGAAGGCTCAATCCGACGAGATGGCGAAAAGGAGATGCTTTCCACGCCAGGCGCAGTGGGTCGCGCTCTACGACAACTCCCAAGGACAACTCCAACGATCGATCAGATGTGACGTTGATGGGGAACCTAAATCATTTTTCGACGAATGGGATGAGCTTCGCCGTTAAAAAGTGCGCTCCAGCACAAAACTGCGGGACCTCAAGCCGGAAAAGAGCGCTTCTGAGGCCCAAGACCGATCCGAACTGTGCCGATTTGCCCCTCGCCGCGCCGCGCTTCAACGCTATGTCACCCCCCTTGGTTCTCTGCTTTTGCCTTTCACGGAGGATCGGTGAGCTCGCCCATGACGTCTCCCCTGCCGCTCGATCCGGTTTTCCAGCTCGTCCTTGAGGTTCCGACCCGCACGCCGAGCCCGGACCTGCCGCGCCGTCTGACGGGACTCTTCAAGGAACTGGCTCTGCAGGAGCCGGCCCGTCCGGTCGAGGATATCGAAGACCAGATCTGGGCCCTGTGGGGATCGCACGAGGACCGCCTGGCCGAGGAGACCATGATGGCGGCCGTGGAGGCCTTGGGTTCGGGCTCGCTTAAGATGGCGAGGCCCCTGCTCGATCATCTGGTCGCCAAGCACCCGCGCTGGGCGGAGGCCTGGAACAAGCGGGCAACGCTCGCCTCCATCGAGAAGCGCGATGCGGACAGCCTGCTCGACATCGCGCAGACACTGGAACTCGAACCGCGCCATTTCGGCGCCATCGCCGGCTTCGGCAATATCTGCCTGCGCAACGGTCATCTCAACGAGGCCCGCGCGGCGTTCCAGATCGCATTGTCCATCAATCCGCATATGGACGATCTGCGCGACATGCTGGAGAACCTGTCACCGCATCACCTGATGCTGCATTAGCATCGGCTGATCTACCCCAGCTCGAAGGTCGTGATTCCGTAGGTGCGCGACAGCGGCAGATCCGGCGTTTCGCCGCGATACATCCGCGCCGTCTCGAACACGGGCGACAGGCCGTGGCGCGTGGCGAGCCGAATGGCAGCCTCGTTCGGCTCGGGCAGATCCAGGAACACTGCATCGCCTTTCGCCTCCGAAGCCAGCGTTCGAAACAGCAGGTCGGCCTCGCGCTCGCTGTCGGCGAAGAGCGGCCCGATCTTGTAGCCGCTCCGGCAGGCGCGGATGACGCCGTAGCCCTTCATGATCCCGTCTTCCAAGACGGCAAAGGCACTGCGCGAGTCGGGCTTGAGCCAGCAGCGCAGAAAGATGTCGCGCGGCGCGGGAAAGAACGGCCGGTCGTAGACGAGAACGGCGTCCACGATCTCCGGCGTCACCCGCCGCAGGCATTCGTTTCGAGGTGCTTCGATCTGAGGGGTACCGCCGAAGCGCATGTTGCGATGAGCCAGGACGAAGCCGGATCGCCCGTAATTCGACTGCTGCGCCACCACCCCGTCGAGGCCTACGGTACGATTCTCGAGAGAGGCCATGCCGGCCTGCCAGACGCGATAGCCGAATCCGCGTCCGCGCTGGTCCTGCCGGACGATGTAGAGGCCCAGAAAGCCGAAGCTGTCGGCGTAGCGAACCACCGAGATCGAGGCGATGGGCTCATCGCCGATACAACCCATCAGGAATCCCGCCGGATCAGCCGCCTGGAAACATTCGGCATCGTTAAGTCCGGGATTCCATCCCTCGGTGGCAGCCCACTCGATCGCCAGGTCCAGATCCTCGCGGGTCATGACGCGGATCGTGAGATCGTCCAGATTTTCGCGTGTCATGTCGGGCCTCGTCGTGGCTCTTGTAAGAGGGCCTGCTGCCTCAAGTGTATCCGAGAAGAGAGCCGCCGTTGAGACTGATCGCAAGCGCGACAATGGAGCCATTGCGGGACTGCCGCGAGGGCGTACCTTAGGCGCCATGTCCGATTCGCCCGCCATTCTTCCCCGTCCCATCATTCTGCCCGTCGACGGCCGCCAATCCACCGTTGCCGCTGGTGTCCAGCGTGGCGTGCGCCGCCTGTTCTCGGAGCTCGGCCACGTCACCTTGCCCGAATTCACCCTTGCCAATGGCAGGCGTGCGGATCTGATCGCGCTCGCGCCCGACGGCGCGCTCACGATCATCGAGATCAAATCGAGCGTGGCGGATTTCCGGGCCGACCGGAAATGGCCCGATTACGAGGATTTCTGCGACCGGTTCTATTTCGCCGTGCCGGAAACCGTACCCTTCGACATTCTGCCTGAGGATCGCGGTTTCATCGTTGCCGACAGTTTCGGGGCGGCGATCATGCGCGAATCGTCCCACCATCCGCTCGCCGGCGCGCGCCGCAAGGCCGTGACCTTGCGCTTCGCCCATGCGGCGGCTTCGCTGCTGCATGCCCTCGCGGATCCCGACAGGATCGCGGATGGACGGCTTTGAGGCTCTCTCGACTGTCATTCCGGGGCGAGCGAAGCGAGAGCCCGGAATCCATAAACACGACGTTTCAGAAAGAGGCGAGTAGCGTTCCGCCTGCTTCTGCATCGTCAGCGGTTATGGATTCCGGGCTCGCCTGCGGCGCCCCGGAATGACAGTGGAGGGGTTTACGCCAGGACATGCTCAGCCATAATCCGCGTCATGAACGAATGACGGATTGTGGGGGCAATCATGGAACAGGTCATCAGGTTTCTGCTCAGCAATTTCACGCTGACGCTTTTCGTCATCGGGCTCGTCGCATCGCTTAGTGCCATGCTGCGACGCCCGCGTCCCTGGAGCCGGGCGACGGTGACCGAGGCCTTGCTGTCCTGGTTCCTCTTCTTTTCGCTTGGGGTCAGCTTCCTCTACAATTTCGTCATGCACGTCTTCTTCTCCGAGATGGCGGCCGCTTTCATCGGCTGGCAGGCCAGCCCGTTCCAGAAGGAAGTCGGCTTCGCCAGCCTCGGCTTCTCCGTCGTCGGATTCATGGCGTTCAAAGGCGGCTACGGCATGCGCCTGGCAGCACTCGTCGGCCCGGCCTGCTTTCTCTGGGGTGCCGCAGCCGGCCATGTGGTGCAGATGGTGGAGGCGCACAATTACGCGCCCGGCAATGCCGGCGCGATCTTCTACACGGACATCCTGCTGCCGGTCTTCGGATTGATCTTGCTCTGGATGCAGAGAGGAACTGTGACGATCACGGAGACAGGAGTGCCAAAAACGGCGTTCCCTCGCTGAGGGATCAGCGAGGAGCGCGCTTGGCGAGAATCCGCTGCAGGGTCCGGCGGTGCATGTTGAGGCGCCGCGCCGTCTCCGAGACGTTGCGGCCGCAGAGTTCGTAGACGCGCTGGATATGCTCCCAGCGCACCCGGTCCGCCGACATGGGATTTTCCGGCGGCAGGGCGCGCTCGCCGGGCTGGGCCATGAGGGCGGCATGGATCTCGTCCGCATCGGCGGGCTTTGCCAGATAATCGAAGGCGCCCATCTTTACCGCCGTGACGGCAGTGGCGATGTTGCCGTAGCCGGTGAGGATGACGCCGCGGGCATCCGGGCGGCGGTTTTTCAGGCGTTCGATCACATCGAGCCCGTTGCCGTCGCCGAGCCGCATGTCGATCACGGCGAAGGCCGGCGGTTCGGTCTCGATAGCGGCAAGGCCGTCCGACACGCTTTCGGCCACGCGAACCTGATAGCCGCGGCCCTCCATGGCGCGGGCAAGACGGGTCGAGAACGGCCGGTCGTCGTCGACGATCAAGAGGCTCTTGTCGGCGCGATCTTCGAACGCGGCAGGCGCATCGGCCATCAGAACATCTCCTTGCATTTGAAGGCTCAAACTCCTTCATGAGGCGAGCCTGTCCGGCTCTTCTCTCATATGGGAATTCTTCCCCTAACCTTTGAGAGACAGTTTGGACTCTCCCTGCGGCGAAATTGCCGCACCTCGGTCAAACGCATGACGCGGCCAAACGATCCGTGCGATGGCTCCGGAGGCGGGCGGAGCGGCATTCGTCAGCGTCAGTTCGGCGCCCGAGCGCTCGATCAAGGTCTTGGCGATGAACAGGCCCAGTCCCAATCCTCCGCCCTCCTCGCTGTCCTCGGTTCGCTCGGCGGCGCTTCGGGTTGTGACATAGGGCTCGCCCACCCGAAGCAGAATATCGGGAGCGTAGCCGGGGCCGTCATCCCGGATCTCGATGAAAACCTCGTGAGGAGACCAGCAGGCCTCGATCGTCACCCGGCTCTCGGCAAAGTCCGTGGCGTTGTCGAGGATATTGGACAGGCCGTAGACGACGCCTGGATTGCGCCGTCCCATGGGCTCCGGGCCGTCGCCCCGCGTCTCGACCTGCACATCGAAGCCGACGGCCCGTTGCGGCTCGACGACCTCCTCCACCAGATGGCTGAGCGAGATCGTCTCCAGGAATTCCGATTCCTCCTCCTGACCCATGGAGGTGAGCTTGGTCAGGATGGTGCGGCAGCGCTCCACCTGCTCCTGCAGGAGCCTCAAGTCCTCCCCGACAGGGCCTTCCTTGGGCATGGAATGGCTCAGCTCCTTCGTCACCAGGGCGATGGTGGCGAGCGGCGTGCCGAGTTCGTGGGCCGCGGCCGCAGCCAACCCGTCGAGCTGCGACAGGTGTTGCTCGCGGGCGAGCACCAGTTCGGTGGCGGCGAGCGCCTGGGCGAGCTGCCGGGCTTCCTCCGCCACGCGCCAGGCATAGATGCCGGTAAAGGCCGTCCCGAGCACGATCGCGGCCCAGATCCCGGTCACGTAAAGGAATGGAAGGGTGAAGCTCTGCCCGGGAAACCACGGCAGGGGCCTGTGGGTGAGAACAAGGAGCGTGGCACAGCCGATGGCAAGGAGACCGAGCCCGAGGGTTCGTTCCGGGGTGAGCGCCGTGGCCGAAATCAGCACGGGCGCCAGGAACAGCATGGCAAAAGGGTTCTCCAACCCACCCGTCAGGTAGAGAAGCCCCGCCAGCTGCAGGATGTCGAAGGCCAGAAGCGCCGTGGCGATGTTGTCGCTGAGCCGGTGGCTCGCCGGATACTGGATGCGCAGGAGCAGGTTGACCCAGACCGAGGCACTGATGACCAGGAAGCAGAGGGCGAAGGGGAGCGGGAAGCCGAGCCCGAAACGGACCCCGGCGACAGCCGCCGCCTGACCTGCAATGGCGAGCCAGCGCAGGCGAACGAGCGTGTCGAGGCGTAAGTGCCGGGCGTGGTGGGTCAGGCTCTTCTGGTCGATCTTGGACATCATCGAACAGAATAGGGTCGCCCTATCGTTCGCCAAGCACTTGTCGCTGGCCTATTTTCCTATTGTCGACTTGGGCGATGCTCTGAAACCAAAGTATGTAGTTCGTTTTTGCGGTGGAAGAGCTAGCCTGTTGCAATAAACTGAAGGAACTTTAATCTTAAAGTTACGGTTGAGGATAAAGCCTACCGCATTGTGCGAGAACCAGGCACTCGGCCCTTGGGGACAGTGATGAATTTTTCTTATGTATGGTACGATACCGCACATTGGCTTTTGAGTCCGGCTCGCGCCGCTTCCGATTTCACGAAGCACTTCTTCGACAATCCTGGTAATCCGCTTACCAACACGCCCTATGGCCGGACCGTGTCGGCGGCCTGCGAATTGTTCG
>NZ_JBVVAK010000146.1:0-18586 GCF_055792825.1 Microvirga sp. GN3 | reverse complement strand
CTTGCCGATGTCGATGCCAAGGGTGGCAACTTGCTGAAGCGGAGCTTTGGGCATGGCTCAAATCCTCGTGCTGGGCGCCCCTGATGAAGGGTGCGCCGGTAAGCACGGCCGGTCCATCCCATTAACGGACGTTCGCGGGGGGTGTTGCAAGATCTCCAACCGGGAAGCTGACGCCCGCTCCTGCGGGATAGACAGGCATATCTGCCTCTTCGCGATGGCTGTTCATTCGAGGCGGATGACAGCGAAGCTCCGCGCCTGCAAACAGGATCAAGCGAACGACCAAATCTCGAGGCAAGAAGGGGCGAACAGGCAGTTGAACCTTTGGAGGCTGACGTGAACGCCATTGTCCTTCCTGCGCGTCTCAAGCATCATGTGAGGGGGTCCCAGCGCGTGCTTGACACGTATGCCGACCACTCGCCCTTCAGCACGCCCGGGCGCCATGCCGCCCTGTTTGATACGCTCCCGTCTGATCCGGCTGGTATCGCCCGCACGGTGCAAGGCTTGTTGATCTATGAACACGTCGCAGAACCGTTTTACGGTTACGCGCTGCCCGAGGCGCGCCGGGCCGAGAGCCATATTCGGCCCATGGAGAAGATCCTCGATGTGTTGCTGGCGCTCGACGACCGCCCGCTCGATGTCAGCCGACCGCCTGAGAAGCGCCTCGTTGGCATCTGTCGCCATTTCATGCTGCTGTCCCTCGCGATCTTTCGCCACTACGGGGTGCCCGCTCGGGGCAGGGGTGGCTTTGGCGCTTACTTTAATCCGGGGAAGTTCGAGGATCATTGGGTCTGCGAATACTGGAGGGCGGAGGACGGTCGCTGGGCGTTGCTGGATAGCCAGTTCGATGATGTCTGGATCCGCAATCTCGCCATCGGCCACGATATCCTCGATGTCCCGCGTGACCAGTTCCTGACGGCGTCGGACGCCTGGCGCCGATGCCGCAGCGGTGAACTGGATCCGGACCTGTTCGGCATCGAGTTCTCGCACCTGCGCGGCCTCTGGTTCATCGCTGGTTGCCTGATCCGTGATCTCGCCACCCTCAACGGCTGCGAAACCCTGCCATGGGACGTATGGGGCGCACAGCCAGCGCCCGATGCCACACTTTCCGACGAGGAACTCGAGTTCTTCGATGAGGTCGCCTTGCTGACGGCTGACCCGGATGGGAATTTCGATGCGGTGAGACGACGCTTTGCGGAGGATCCGCGGCTGCGCATGCCTGAGACCGTCTTCAATGCATTGCGCCGCCGGGAGGAGAAGGTGTTCGAGGGCTGAGGTGGCCGCGGCTCATGTCGGGCATGCAGACGCCGGTCGAGAAAGCAATCTGGTTCATCGAGAGCCACTTTTTGCACGCCATCACGCTCGATGATCTGGCGCGGGTCTGCGGCCTCTCGCGCTTCCAGGTTTCGCGCCTTTTTTCCTGCGCTACGGGCACAACGGTGACGGTCTATGTGCGCGGGCGACGCCTGACGGAGGCGGCCCGCACCCTGGCCGACGGCGCTCCCGACATCTTGGCCGTCGCATTCCAGGCCGGCTACGGCTCGCACGAAGCCTTTTCCCGCGCCTTCCGGGACCAGTTCGGCCTCAGCCCGGCCGCGCTCCGGGCGCGGGGCCATGTGGAGGGCCTTGGGCTGGTGGAGCCGCTGCGGGAGGATCCGGTGGTTCCCGTGCATCTGCCGCCGCCGCGTCTTGTCTCGCCGGGACCATTGCTCATCGCCGGTATCGGGCGCGGCTTCGCTGACGACGATTTTGCCGGCATCCCGGCGCTCTGGCAGGACCTCCAGCCCTATCTTGGCGCAATCCCGGGGCAAAAGGGCCAAGCCGCCTACGGTCTGGTCGCCGGTACGGCCGGCGGCGGCACCTACTTCTATCTTGCGGGCGTCGAGGTCGCGGATATTGTTGATCTCGACAGCAGCTTCATCGGGATGCGGCTTCCGGCGCAGCGCTGGGCTGTGTTTCCGCACGAGGGTCACATCACCACCATTGCCAGCACGATTCATGCCGTGTTCGCCCAAGCGCTGCCCGCTGCCGGGCTGACGGCCGGAGACATGCCTGACCTGCTCGAAAGGTATGACGAGAGGTTCAACCCGCGGACCGGCGCCGGCGGCTTGGAGATATGGGTGCCCGTAAAGTAAGGCTCATTTGCCCCGCCCGTATGGCAGATCAGACGAAGCACTTCCAAAGAACGGCGATCTGGGCATTCGGTTGAGCTGAGTTGGGTTGTTCGGCGCACACGACCCTAATGCCCCCTATTGGCACGTTCCGGAACTTGCCCTTTGGTCTGCTCTTCCCGCCTCAGCAGACCTTCGTGAAGAGTAAGGGGATCGTCAGTGGTCGACCCCAATGCGATACTCCGTTGTCGCCCGCTCCCGAACGTGCCACTGGTTTGCCTTGCGGCGCATCGAGAGTGATCCGGCGATGAAAAATCGCTATCGACGAACACATTCACCCCCAGAGGCTCGGGTATCGAAATAGCAGTGTGGGAGCGTTTTGAGGGAGTTTACCCTGGTTTATTGTGATCTGATAAACCAGGGTAAACTCCCTATAATTTGGCCAGATAGGCGACGCACCCCGACTTTGTAAGGAACGCCGCACCTCCCCAGAGGGTGGGAAGGCCACTGCTTTGACCGGCTGCGAACTCTGCCGCAGCCACGGCGCATGAAACCCGCTCGATGAGCGATGGCGTCACGAAGAACTTCATGGCGGGGCCGAGCCAATTCCCCTTGAGCTGTTCTGGTGGGATCTCCGCGGCGGCCAAACCGATTCAATCGCCGGCCACGACGAGATGACCGACGCTCTGTCCCTCATCTGAAATTCCGGGTGGCGATCTTGATTGCTGGGGCGCTCTCTCGATCATGCTCATAGGTATCTGCGGGAGCCGTCGTTTCCATAGCACCGCCTCTCAACCTGTCTCGAGTACCGATCTTACTCTCGTCGCCGCGTCCGCTTCGCAGGCGCAGTTCGCCGTCGCGTTCGGCGACTGAGCGCAGGAGGTCGGACAGGTCGATGAGGTGCTCGGCGATCAGATGGGTGACACCACCTTCGCGCTGGAGCCGTCCCCGGCAGCCGATCATGTGTGCCGACAAGATCAGCCGCCGCTGCTTCTCGAACACTTTCGACCAGATCACCAGGTTGGCGACGTCGGTTTCGTCCTCGATGGTCATGAAGGTCACGCCCTTGGCCGAGCCTGGCTTCTGGCGCACAAGGATCAACCCTGCCACCGTAATCCTCTGCCCATCCCGGGCACGATGCAGATCCTCGCACGAGGCGATGCTCCGTCCGGTAAGCTCGCCTCGCAGGAAGGAGAGCGGATGCCGGCGCAGCGTCAGTCCTTTCGAGCGGTAGTCGTCGACGACCTCGCGGCCTTCGCTCATCGGCACGAGTTCGACGTCGGGTTCGACGAGCTCAGGCTGGATCGTGCGCTCGCGCTCGTCGGCGGCGGCAAACAGCGGCATCACCTCGTCCGACATTCCTTCGATGGTCCAAAGCGCGTCGCGACGCTTGACGCCCAGGGAGCCGTAAGCGTCAGCCTCAGCCAGACGTGCGAGAGCCGCCACCGAAATGTCGGTTCGCCGCCGGATATCCTCGATGGACGAGAACGGCTGTTCGGTGCGGACGACAGGGATCAGGCCGGCCCCGGCGTTGGCAAGGCCATGCACCATCCGGAATCCGAGCCGGACGGCGAAGCGTCGTGGGTTTGTTGTCGGCTCCAGGGTGCAGTCCCAGCGCGAATGATTGATGTCGACGGGAAGAACCTTCACGCCATGGGCCTGCGCATCCCGGACCAGTTGCGCCGGCGCATAGAAGCCCATCGGTTGCGAATTGAGGATCGCGCAGCAGAACACGTCAGGATGGTGGCACTTCATCCAGGACGAGGCATAGGCGATCTTGGCGAAGCTCGCGGCATGGCTTTCCGGAAAACCGTAGGAACCGAAGCCCTCGAGCTGCTTGGAGGTGCGCTCGGCGAATTCCGCATCGTAGCCGCGGGCGGTCATGCCCTGGATCAGCTTGTCGCGGAACTTGGTGACGCCGGCCGTCAACTTGAAGGTCGCCATGGCGCGCCGGAGCTGATCCGCCTCGGATGGCGTGAACCCGGCACACTCGATCGCCACCCGCATGGCCTGCTCTTGGAACAGCGGCACGCCGAGGGTCTTCTCCAGCACGCGCTTGAGCTCCGGGCGCGGGTACTCGACCTCTTCACGCTTCTCACGCCGGCGCAGATAGGGATGCACCATGTCGCCTTGGATCGGGCCGGGACGGACGATCGCGACCTGGATCACGATGTCGTAGAAGGTTCTGGGCTTCAGGCGGGGTAGCATCGCCATTTGGGCGCGGCTTTCGATCTGGAAGGTGCCGACCGTGTCGGCCTTCCGGATCATGGCGTATGTGGCCGGATCCTCACCTGGGATGGTAGCGATATCGACATCCTCGCCCTTGTGCTCGCGCAGAAGATCGAAGGCGCGCCGCATGCAGCCGAGCATGCCCAGTCCCAGCACGTCGACCTTCATGAACTTGAGAGTGTCGATGTCGTTCTTGTCCCACTCGATGACCTGCCGGGTTTCCATCGCGGCCGGCTCGATCGGCACGAGATCGTCGAGGCGCTCCTGCGTCAGCACGAACCCGCCCGGGTGCTGCGAGAGATGGCGTGGGGCGCCGATGAGTTCGCTCGCAAGCTCCAAGGTCAGGCGCAGGCGCGGATCCTCAAGGTTGAGATTGAGCTCCTTCGCCTCCTTGTCCGACACGCCGTCATTGCCCCAGCCCCAGACGAGGCCGGCCAATCCGGCCGTCACGTCTTCTGGAACGCCGAGGACCTTGCCGACCTCGCGCACGGCGCCCCGGGCGCGGTAGCCGGACACGACCGCCGTCAGGGCCGCGCGATGCCGGCCATAGGTATCGTAGATCCACTGGATCACCTCCTCGCGCCGCTCGTGCTCGAAGTCGACGTCGATGTCCGGCGGCTCGCGCCGTTCCTGTGAGACGAAGCGCTCGAACAGCAGGTCATGTTCGGTGGGATTGATGGAGGTGATGCCGAGCACGAAGCAGACGGCGGAGTTCGCCGCCGAGCCGCGTCCCTGGCAGAGGATCCCGCGCGACTTGGCGAACGAGACAATCGCATGGACCGTGAGGAAGTAGGGCGCGTAACCCAATTCCTCGATCAGGTGCAGCTCATGCCGGCAGGTCGTCGCGACGACATCGGGAATGCCCTCCGGATAGCGCTTCCTCGCGCCCTCCCAGGTCAGCCGTTCCAGCTTCTCCTGCGCCGTCTCGCCCGGCTCGGTCTCGCTCGGGTACTGATAGCGCAACTCGTCGAGCGAGAAGGTGCAGCGATCGAGGATCTCGCGCACGCGGCGAAACGCTTCGGGATGGCGCTCGAACAGGCGCTCCATCTCGACCGGATCCTTGAGGTAGCGGTCGGCATGGCGCTCAAGCCGATAGCCCGCCTCGTCGATGGTGCAGCCCTCCCGAATGCAGGAGACGACGTCCTGCAAGCGGCGGCGGTCGGGATGGTGATAAAGCACATCGCCCATGGCGATGGTGGGTACTCTGGCGGCCTGCGCTGCCTGCTCGACATGGTAGAGTCGAAGATGCTCGTTGGGCGCGAAGCGCCGGATCAGCGCCATGTAGGCACGGTTTCCAAAGGTTGCTTTCAGCCGAGTGAGGTTTCGAACAAGCTCATCGTTCGCCTCATCGCCCGACAGAATGGCAACAAGACCCTCGTTCCAGGTGACGACATCGTCCCATGCGAGATGACACTTGCCCTTGCCACCGCGGCTCTTGCCGATGCTCAGCAGCCGGCACAGGCGGGAATAGGCTGTCCGATCGGTCGGGTAGACGAGCAGTGACGAACCGTCGGTGAGATCGAGCCGGCAACCGACGATGAGGCGAACTCCTGTCTCGCGCGATGCCTCATAGGCGCGCACGATCCCGGCCAGGGAGTTGCGGTCGGTAACGCCGAGTGCCGTGATGCCGAGGAGCTTCGCCTGCTCGAACAGTTCCTGCGGGCTCGAGGCGCTGCGCAGGAACGAGAAGTGCGTCGTGACCTGAAGTTCTGCGTACATCGGAAAGGCGATCGTCCATCAGGAGAAGAAACCGTGCATCCACCAGCGCCCGCCCTCGGCGGCAGGAGCGTCGCGAAAGATCCAGAAACGCCCGCCTTGCTCCGTCTCGACGCGGTAATAGTCGCGTGCGGCCGAACCCTTGTCGCCATTCCACCATTCCGGCGTGATGCGTTCCGGTCCGTCAGCCTTGGTGACCCTGTGCCGGATCTTGCGCCAGACGAAGAAGGCCGGCGGGTGATCCGGGAGCAGGGCGGTTGCCACCACGGGTTCGGGCGGATCGAGAAGGCGCGTGGGCCGCGGCAGGTTCTGCGGCCAGACCGCACCTGTGGGCGGTGCCAGGGCCGGGATCCTGCGGGCCATGCGTTCGGGAACGAGGCTCTGGACGGGCGCAAGACGGTAGACGCGTCTCATGCCGATGCGGGCACCGAGACGATCGACGAGCTGGCCCAGGTCCGCGTCACCGGCATCGTCGCCGTCGAGTCCCCGCACCTGGCGTTGCATCTCCGTCAACGGCTCGACCTTGCTCGCAACGAGGACGATTTCCTCGATGCCGAACCCGGGATCGATCGTTTGCAATCGCTCATCGAAGAGCTTTGCAAGATGAGCGGCATCCCTGTTGGCTCGCGCCGTTCCCACGCGAAGGCACACACTCTTCTGGTCGACGCGCTGACACAGAAGATCGAGCCGGCGGACGCCTTCGCCGCGACGCTCCAGTTGCCGGCACAGATCCTTGGAGAGCCGCAGGACGGTTGCTTTCAGGTCTTCGAGCCGGCCGATGGGCTCCGCGAAGGCACGTGACGCCGTCGGCGTTTCCGTTGGAATCAACGGCGTGATCGGCTCGAAGGCATGGCCCAGGGCCTGATCGAGACGCAACGCCACGTCCCGGCCGAACCGCCGGACCAGAGGCGCCCGTGGCATGGCGGCGAGCTGTCCGATCCGCTCGATGCCGAGCCGATGCAGGGCGCTGATCTTGTCGGCGGCGATCCGCAGCGCCCCGATCGGCAAGGTCGCGACGGCATCCACGGTCCGTCCCGTCGGGATGACGCCGCCCATTCCATAGCGAACGACGGCCCAGGCAGCTCCCGGGACATCAGTGACAGCCGCCTTGGCGGCGATTCCTTGCCGCGTCAGGCGACTGACCAGATCCGCAAGCAGTTCCTCCTCACTGCCGAAGAGATGCGCTACACCGGCAATGTCGATCCAGAGGCCGTCGGGAGGATCGGGAGCCACCACGGGCGAGTAGCCGATGGCCCAACGCGCAAGTTCGCGCAACGAGGCCTCGTCCTCCTCCGGTGTGGCCTCGACCACATGCAGGTTCGGCACCAGAGCCTGGGCTTGGGCCAGCGTCATGCCTGAGTGCAGACCAATTTCTTGCGCGGCTGCGCAGGCAGCACGCACGACGCGGCGAGATCCAACCGTATGCACGGTCACGAGCGGCTCATGACGCGGCGGCTCGCCGGTCCGCCGCCTGGTCCGATCGGTCGGCCAGGTCGGCAGGTAGAGCGAGACGACCCTTCGCATCGCAGGCCTCCAGAATCCAGGTACGGGGTTCGGCGCTACGACAGCGCAGGAGTTCGACGTGCCATCGGTCCCGGCCGAGGCCAGGTGCCGGCATGAGTTCGGATGGCGCGCGGGCGATGCGCCAGCGGGTCACCGCGGCGGTCGGCAGATGGACCAGGTCCTTCTCGGCCACCGTCCACCAGCGCCGGATGACGAGGGCCGTCACCCCTGTGGCTTCAGCCGCCAGTTGCAGGCGGCGCGAGGCGGTCAGGCCGAGGCGCGCAACTTCGCCAACGACGGCCGCGAGGCCTTTTACATGCAGGCCTTCCTCGATCAACGGCAGGATCTCGCGCTCGCGCTCGGCTTCGGCGTAGATCACGCGATCCGGGTGCAGTCCGGCGCGCAAGAGGCCTGGAGCGAACAGATCCCGCCGGGTCAGGCACCAGAGGACTGGTCCTTTGAGGCGAGCCGCGATTCCGGCCGTGAACAAGGTCGTGCAGCCGGCGAACTCGGAGGCCATCCCCGCCTCGATCATTTCGTGTAGCGCGCCCCGGGCAAGGCCGCCGCCCGGCAGACGGCCGTCGAGATCGTGAATACCGAAGGGCAGGGGCTTGGACCTGCGAGACCCGCCTTCGTGCCGGGCAATCTGGAGCCGTAAATCGGCAAGCCTGTCCTGTCGCGCGGGGTCCATGGAATCCGTGCCAAACGCAAATGTCTTGTTGACGATGTTCCTATTATGTTCTCATTCGAGGGTGGGTCAAATACACGCAGAAGTATCTGTGAATTTCGGGGAGAAGGATATTGCGCGGAGGGGCGAACAGTGCTCGTCCAAGAGCTTGAATAGGGCTTCCGACGGCTCTCAAACCCGCATGATACCCTCAGGAATTGGCAGGCCTACTCCGTCGAGACTGAAGGATAGGCCTCCTTGAGCCTGACATTTCCGCTGCCCCGCATCTTGAGCGGAAGCTTTCCGGCGCATCGATGTTCAGGATCCGAATCGTTCTCCGCAGATCTCAATCGTATCGCCGTCGATGATGACGATCCGCCGACTATCTATGGTTTCCGCTCTGGCGGCATAGATCAGAACAGGAAGAAGCAAGGCTCCTCCGTAGAGAACGGCAAGCAGGATCGCCTTCTCTATCAGCCCGGCTCGCCGTTCCTGCGCTTGCCGGCATTGATCCCGGAAGCGGAGTCGTTCAGGGCTTGGGCGATGCATCACTCGAACCGAACTTGCAACAGCTTCCACTGATCATAGTAGGCGTTGAATTGAGCTGGGATGCGGTAGGGGGCACAGCGGGTGACCGCCCGAATGGCGGCTTGTTCCCGCGCTGATCCTGATTGTGGCCCGACGACCCGTGGGGGTTTTGACAACGACCCATTTCGCTTCAGGTAGACCTCAACGGTCACAGGGGCCGGGACGTTCTCGAGTGGCGGGACAAAGCAGCGTGGGATCTGGCTGAAGAAGAGCTGAAACAATGTGGATTTCTGGCTATCGGTCATAGTGCCGGTCCGCGTCTCGGCCTTGACTATCTGCGCCGCGGACCATCCGACGATGATTGCCAGGACTATTGCCGCAACGATCAGACGCTTCTTGAAGCGGTGCCGGCGCATGGCTTCGGCGTACCACCGCTCGTACCGTTCGCCGTGGTCGACTTCTTCGCCGTCGAAGCGCTTTACCGGTGACAGTGATAATCTCCCGTCTTTCTGTTGTTGTGGCAGCCTTCCTTGTTCAGACCGCCGGGATGCGCGAAGGCAGCCGTGGCGAGCAGGGATGCGAGGATCCCGGCGAGAAGCGATTTCATGGTGTGCCCCCATTGGCTTGAAGCCAAGGATAAGGAGGCATGCAACCGCAACAAAGTCACCTGCAACCTTAGGAGGATCTACGCCGCCTCCGGCTGGTCCGACCGTTGTCCCTCCGCGACGATCTCAAGCATGTCGTCCGGGAGAGGACGTTGTAGCTTCAGAGCCTCTTCCGCCGGCGCTGTCAGCCAAGCCTCATATTCCTCAGGCGTGGTGAGGATCACCGGCATCGCCTTGGGGTGAATCGGCTCTACCACGCTGTTCGGCTCGCAGGTCAGGAACGAGTAGAGCAGGTGCTCTCCTTCGACGGGATCGGCCTTCGTGCCGCGCACGCCAGCCCACGGCCGCCAGATGCCGGCGAAGGCCGCTAACGGCCTCTCCTTCGACAGGGCAAACCAGATCGGCGTCTTGCGGGGCTTGGTGTCCTTGTATTCGCTGAAGCTGGTCAGCGGCACAAGGCAGCGGTACTGCGGCTTCAGCCAGGCACGCCAGAAGGGAGAGGCGACATTGCGCACGTTCGTCACCGGCTGGTTGCCGACTTTCGGCGGTGGCGGAAAGCCCCAGCGCATCTGGATCAGCTCGCGCTCATCCTCATGCATCCGAACCACAGGCGCCATCTGATCAGGAAAGATCGCTGGAAGCGGAGGTACGTTGCCGGCGCTGTCGCGTGTGACAGTGAAGGCCTGACGCATGGTAGCCTGGGTGGCGAAGCTGCTGTAGAGATTGCACACGCGCCGTTCTCCATCATGAGCAAGGGGCTTGAATGCTCCCCAAGGTCTCTGACCCTAGCGCTTCCTACTCTGAGCTTCCTCAAGTTTCTGCAAAGTTGCCCGGAGCCTGTTCGCAACTCCGACTTACTTCAGTTTCGTGCGTGCCTAATGGACGCGAGCGAGCGGTGCTGCGCATAACGGGCCGACGTCGTGTTCGCCCGTCTCTTGCAAGAGACCACAAACACTACGAATACTTTCGTGACGTTCAAAGGGTCACAACGCGGCACGAAACCGCTCGAATGCCGTGATCCTTTGCGTGAAAGGCTCCACGTCCCTGCGGTAAATCTCCTGTCGGAGGAACTTCATCTCCGCCTCATACGCATCCTCGGCAATCTCGATGAACCAGGACTTGGGGCGACCGTCCTTGCCGTCGCTCCAGCGGTAGCCGCGCTTCTTGAGCTCTTCCTTCATGTCGAAGGGAGAGCCTTCCGCCCAGATCCTCAGCAGGGCCTTTCGGGCTGAGGCCAGAAGATGGGACATGGCACAACCCGCATCATCGGGGAGGGGAGCCGCCAGGACTTCCAGCAGGGCATGGCAGTCCTCGACGGCACGATGTCCCTGATGAAACCAGCCGCACTGCGATAGGAGATATCCGAGCTTCGAGCCCTCGAAGCCGAAGTCCGACCAAGAAACCTCGGCATGGGAGCAGGCCCATGCCTTCAGTGTAAAGCCTTGAGTCAGGCGTTCACAGAAGGGGCGATCGAAGCGAGCGTTGTGAGCGATCACCAAGTGGGCCGGCTGAATGAACGCCTCGATGGCATCCAAGTCGATCGTATGCCCTTTCACCATGTCCGGCGTGATTCCCGTGAGCCGCGTGACCTCGGGCGAAATTGGGACTGACGGCTCCCGCAGGGCATTGAACGTACCGATGACGTCGCCGATGCGACCGTCTTCATCATACGAGAACGCCACCATCCCGATCTCAATGACCTCGTCCCGGGTGTGCTCCAGCCCTGTGGTTTCGGTATCCACGATGACGGCAAGCTTTTCACCAGGGATTGCGGCACGGGAGGTGACGGTCGGTCGAGGTAGGAGGCGGCGCAGGACGCGATACTGCCCACTCGCTTCCAAGGCATGGGCTGCGGCCTCGGAATCGACAGGGTCAAGGCGGAAGGCGCGCTTCTGTCCCTGCGGCTTTACCTGGATGTCGGAGGTGATGGGCTTTTGGATCGGCGCTGCCGTCTCCTCCAATCCAAGAAACAGATCGGCCTGTCCCTGCATTCCGGCCCACTCCTGCGGCGGTCGATAAGCTGTCGCCTCGATGAATGTGAGAAACCGTAGGGGAGAATGGTGGCTATCAGGTTAAGGGCGAGTCGGCCCAGCGTCGTGATATGAAGCTGAGGTAAGATGCCCGAGGCATCAGCTAGGTGAATGGATACTGCTGGGATGAGCCAGGCTGGATGTTTGGCACCTCTCATGCTGTTCGTGGCGGAAGTCTTCGTCCGGCACCTTGGATGGGTCCTGCCGGCGCGCCTCAAGATCAGTAGGTGCTTACACAAACCTGTCGACAGGAATTTCGCTAGCCTCCACACCGCTGCGCATCCAAGGACTAGGTGATCGTGTGACAGCAATGCAATTCTGCGCAGATCAACCGAGTCGTCTTTCTCTCTGAACCCACCTGCTTTCCTCGCCGATGTCGAAACTTGCCGCCACCCAGATTCCAAAGCCAGCCGACGAGCAGGCGTTCGAACGTGCTTCGGTCACCCTGTGGCGCTGCCTCCTCGGAGATCCCACCGTCCAGAGAAACGGGCGACGGGGGCAGCGGCAGAACGGCGTCGACCTGTTTGGCTACAGGGACCGTGACCCGAATCGGCTTGTGGGCATCCAGTGCAAGTTGAAGGGAGACGGGCAGTCCCTGACCGAAGCCGAGGTCCGGGACGAGCTTCGGAAGGCCCTGACGTTCAAGCCCGCACTCCAGGAATACTTCATCATCACGACAGCCCCGGATGACGTGGCGATGCAGGAGATCGCCCGTGAACTCATCCTCGAGCAGGCAAGGCTCGGGCGGATCCTACTTATCTACATCTGGGGGTGGAACACGCTGGAAGAGCACATCAGCGAATACCTGGAAGCCTTAAGGGCCTTCGATCCGACGTACGGTGCGTTCGGCAAAGAACTCCTGGAAACAGCACAAGAAATCAAAGTCGTGCAGGCCAGCCTTTCAATCGGGGTAAAGGACGGCCTGTCATCTATCGATCAGCGTCTTGAACGCATCGAGACTTCTTTGGCATCGTCACCTGGCGACGCGACCATCATCGCCAAGGATTTTGAGGCGCATCTCGATGCCGAGATCGACGGCTTGCGAGATATGGTGACCGCTGGCAAGCCCCGCACCGCGCTCCCCCTGCTCGAGAGGCTCCTGGAGCGTGTCCGCGCCACCGCATCGGGGCGGATCCTGTTCCGCATCAAGGCGAACATCGCGAACTGCCATATCGCCCTGGGCGATCAGGACAAGGGGACCGCTCTCCTGCTCGAGGCCTACGCCCACGCGCCCGGGGAGCCCAAGGCCGTGGCGAACAAGGGCTATGCCTTGCTCCTGCGAGGCGATTGGAACGACCTCATGGCATTCGCGACGGAGGCTCTGAAAGCGGACCCAACCAACGAGAACGTCGCAGGCTACCTGGTCCAGGCGGCACGCCACGATCCCACGGTCATCGACCCGCTATCGCTCGTGCCGGAGGCACTGCGGGCGTCCCTTCCGGTGGCGATCGCGTATGTCTTCTTCCTGCGTCACCGTGGCAGCGATCCTGATTGGCGCGAGGCCGCGCGCGAAGCGCTCACTGCGTATCCCGACGACGAGCACGCGCAGCAATTCGCGGCCGATGCCGATCTCGACGAGATCGTGCAGGATTCACGGTTCCAGCGCACGCATCTCCTGACAGCCGATCAAAAGGTACGGCTCACGGCGGCCATTGCCGTCCTGACACGCCTCTGGGACGAAGCCCGACAGACGGAAGGTGTTGTACCGCCCGATGCCCTCGGACCCTGCGCAAACCTCATCGTGGCGCACAACGCGAACGATGACCTACCGAAAGCGCTCGAGGTTGCCCGCCAGGGTCTCGCCGTCGCGCCGGATGACCACGCCGTGCTGCTACGGGCCGCCGTCTCGGCTGTGGAGGCGAAGGACGACGACTTCGCCGCCGAATTGCTCAAGAAGCTGCCGCCCGGCCCCGACACGCGGCTGCTGGCATTCAGGTTTCACGCCCATCGCGGCGATTGGGACGAGTTGGCGCGTTACGTCGACGTACAGCCCGGGGATGTCCCCGAGACGGAATATGTCGTGGTGTGGACCATGGCGCGGCTCGCGGAGCTGCGCCTCGCGGAAGGCAGCCCGGCAGACAGGCTCGCCACGATCATCGATGAGGTCGCGGACAATCCCCGCGCAAGCGTCACGGCGGCCGCGTTCGCCCGCTTGAGAGAACTCGACGATCTGGCGACAAGAGCGTTCGAGAATGCAGTATCTCGCATCAACGAGGACACTCATGTCGCCGACCGCCTCATGACGGCGATGGAGGCCGCAACCCGGCACGACTGGCCGCGCGTGGCAAGCCTGCTTGACGGCCATGTCGCAGAGGACCATGACAGCGAGGCGTTGCGGGCGCTGGCAACGGCGTACGTGAACGTGATGCCTGTCCAGAAGCAGGCGCTCAGGTTCTACGAGCGGTTGCCGAAGGACATAGCGGAGCTTCCCTTCTACCTCCAGTGCGCAGGCATGTTCCACTTCAATCGCGGCGCTCCGAAGCAAGCTGAGGCCTGGCTCCAGAAGGCGGTCGACGCCAGCCCGAACGTCGAGAATTGCCTGGTGCTTTGCGCGACGTTGCGGCGGAACGGCCGGAAAGAGGAGGTGCCGGCGCTCCTCAACTCGATCAAGATCGAGGAGCTCAAGGGCGCTCCCGGCCAGAAGATGTTCCTGGCACAGGTGATGCGGGACGCCGGATTCGGCCCTCGTGCCATGGCGTACGCCTATGACGTGATGCGCCAGGCCGCGAACGATGCCGACGCCGCGCTAAGGTACTTCGGCCTCGTCATGATGGATGACTCGGAGCAGATCATTCCCGAAGTGAAAGAGGCGACCGTCGACGTCTGGGTGAGGCTCGAGGACCAAGATGGGAAGCGGTTCGAATTCCTGATCGAGGAGGGCAAAGACCGTCCAGGCGACGGAGTGCTGAGCCCGCGCCACCCCATGGCAGCAAGGACAATGGGGCTTCGGGTCGGCGATACTTTCGTGCAGGACATCCCGGTGGGCGACGACGTGACGTGGCGCGTCGTCGAGGTGAAACACAAGTATCTCCATGCCCTCCACGAGGTGATGGAGCACTTCAGGACGCGCTTCCCGAACGCGCAAGGGTTCTACAACATCACCATGCGGGACGGGGACGTCCAGCCGGCCCTCGACGAAGTGCGGCGGGTTGCCGAGGCGAACCGGAGGATGGCCGATCTCTACATCGAGAAGCACATTCCGTTGGCGATGGTCGCCGCGCTCCTCGGCAGGGAATCGATCGGGTTCGCCGATTATTTACGGTCCCTCGGAGAGACGATCGTAGCATGCGCCGGAACCCATCCGGAACGCGCCGCCGCTTATGAATGCCTCGACAAACGCCGGGCGGCGGGTGCGGTCCTGGACACGTACGCGGCGTGGACGGCCACGACGATGGACATCCTGGACGTCCTTGAAGGCGTTTTCGGAACGCTCGTCGTGCCGCAGTCGGCAATCGACGAACTCCGGGCCAGGCAGGAGCATGAGGCACTGCTGAGAGCTGGGTCCATGACGATGGGTTGGCGGAACGGCCGGTACATCGCGGAGGAGCACACTCAGGAGAGCATCGACGAGCGCGTGAGGTATATCGGCGAGCAAATCAGAAAGATCGAGGAGCGTTGTGTCGTCCAGCCAGCCGAGGTTCCGGACGAGCCGTCTGAATTGGCCGGCCTCCTCATGTCGCGCTTCGACGCACAGATACTGGACGCAGCCTATCTCGCGGCGGACGGCTTTGTCCTCCTGTCCGAGGACATGTACTACCGCCAGGTCGCGGAGGCTGCCGCGAGCGCTGCGCCTGGCGTCTGGCTCCAACCCGTGCTGGCCTACGCCAAAAGCAACGGGCTCTTGTCTGTCGAGCGGTATGCGGACCTCATCGTTCAGACGGCATGGCGTCGTCATGGCCATCTCTCACTCGACAACATGACGCTCACCCGCATCTTCCTGGATGACGAGACTGATGGTCTCGAACGCTTCAAGGCGGCGGCAGACTTCATCGGGACGAAGAATGCCGATGTTTTGTCACACCTCGCCGTCGTCGAAGAATTTCTCGGCACGATATGGACCGACGAGACGATCCCCGAGATGAGGAAGCGCGCTGCAATGGGAATCCTTCTCGAACGAATAATCCGCCACCAGCCAGTCCAACGGAGCCTCATCCTCGCATACATTCGCGTCGACTCCCCTGCCGACTTCCGAGATTACATGCGCGACTGGATACGAGGTCACTTCCTCTCAGAGGAGCACGTCGCCGGACAGGAAAGGCTCGTCCACGCCCACAGGGCCGCCGTGACGAACAGGGTCTTGAAAGGACGTCGTCGGCGTATCGCCCTATCGTCCTCTTGGCCTAAGGGCTTATGAAGACAGGAGCGGCGGCGGAAAACCGTTTGCCTGGCTCCGAACGGCCAAGCGGTCATCGGCGGAGAACCGGGCATACAGGCGCGGGTGTGCCCGTCCCGCCGTTGAAACACCCCCCGCAATGAGCACGCAACTGCTCGGTGGAATTTCACACCGAGCAGTTGCGTAGATCGAGCGACTGGGGGCTAAATCAGATAATTGGAGCTGGGTCTGTACACAATCCTTCCAAGATACGGCCTCAACGCGTCAGGCTGCCTTCTTGGCCCCTATCCTGAGCTTTGCAGCGGGAAGTTCCTCCATTTCCTCGTAGTCATTGGCGAAATCGTTGTCAGGATCCTTCGCCAATCTCCGGAGTTCCTTCACCTGGGGCAGGTCACGCCATTCGGCATGAAGCCGCAGAGCCAGACGAAGGTCCGACTTCACTGATGGCGACAGCGCCGCGAATTCCTTATTCTTCTCCAGCAAAGCAAGCTCAAGGTCGATGTCAGCCAGCATGCGGCCGTTGAGAAGCTTGCGGGCGCGGTTCAGATAGGTCTTGCGATTGCTCAGCGCTGTTCCTTTGATCTTCTTTGTCCTCGTGAGCCATTTCACGAACTCGGTCTCGATTGCCGGAATGCTCCTGCCGCTTTCTCGGTCCTGAATCAGCCGCCCGATCGCCTCGGCTAAGGGCACAGGCACAGCGTTGGCGATCATCTGAGCTCGGTGCTTCTTATTGCGCACCACGCTCCAGTCGAAGTTTTTGGGGAACCCCTGGAGCAGGGAGAGCTGTTCCAGGGACAAGGGTGGCACGTCTTGCGCCCGTGCCCCCATGTCCTTCTCGTGCCTCATGTAGCGGCTTGAGGCCGGCTCATGGGAGGTGGTAATGATCGTCGGGCTCGGCTTGTCGATGGAGCGCACGCCGGGGTCTCCACTGAAAGGACGCATGTAGTAGACGCGTGTTTCAGGTGGATAACGGTCGTCCCCGGGATGCACGCCGACATCATCACCAAGCAGATCTCGCACGGTCATTGGATGCTCGGACCGGGCTTGAACGAAGGCCGAGTCGAGGAAGCCGTCGGCCTCGTCGAGCCGTCCCACCACGATAAATCGTCTTCTTGCTTGGGCCACACCGTAATAGCTGGCGTTCACCATCTGCTCGGTGAGGCCATAGCCGGCCTTCTTGAGGACCTTGCGCGCCAGACCGTAAGCCTCGGATGTCTTCGCCTTTGGCACATTCTCCATCATCATCCAACGGGGACGCAGCGCCGCGATGAAGATAGCGAAGGCGAGCGTAATCTCGGCCCTCTCGCCTTCCTCGCGCGAACCCGCTGAGGAAAAATCTTGGCAGGGCGGCGATCCGACGACGATGCCCCAATTCTTTTTGAGCGCCTCGGGTACTATCGACAGGACGTTCGCCAGGTCTGCCTCGAAAGTGTGCTTGGTCGAGCGGCGGTTGGCGAGGAGGAACGGACGTTTGATGTTGCGGCTGTAGACCTTGAGCGCTTCGGGCCAGAAGTCGACGGCCAGTCCGATTCTGAATCCTGCTTTCTTCAGGCCGAGTGACATGCCCCCAGCGCCGCAACATACCTTAATCGTGTTCATCCTCGAATCCTTACCTTAGGAAGAATTGCACGTAGCGACATTCCGTTACGGAAGGATTGACGTCCCCTGAAGGTATCTGGCTTGCTGGCTGAAATCTGCCCAGCTTTAGGATCGGGCTACGCAGGTGCGCAGGTCGATCACTGGGGCGGCAGAGGTGGGCAATTACATCTGGAGGGACGCATCCATACCGTCAGGACACGATAGGACATGAGCAAAGTGCTATCGGGATGTGCGCAAGGAATTGGGAAGGTCGTGAAACGCGCCATCGAGGTATTCCGTCCCGGAAGCAGTCTCGAATTCACGCAGGTGGGCGTACATGTCGTCGACCAGAGGGGCATCACCGAAGGCTTTGGCCACCATAGTGATGCTCAGCAGGCCTCGGTAGAAGTAGTTCCAAGCATCGTCGATGTGCTCGGCCCTTCGATACCTGTTCCTCGTCCCTGAAATCTGAAACCTTGGTGGATCGCCCTCCACCATGTCCATGACTTGGGGTGAGGCGGCATGGACGAAACCCGAATACGCCTTGTGGACTGTATGGCCGACTGCGTCCGTAGTTGACGGGTCGTCGGATCCAGTTGCCCGCGCCGTGAATGCCCTGATCTTCTGCCGTTGAACCATCCCACGCTTTTGGGTGGCCTTGATTGGGTCCGGGTGATCGAATTCTTCCTGCCAGAAGTCGTTCAAGTACCGCTCGTGGAGTGGGGACACCTCACCACCTGAGACAGCAAGTACTAGAAAGTGGATGTCCTCGCCGATCTCGTCCAGCGTCCGTTGGATGACGGCTTGCTCTTGCGTCAACCCTTGCCGGAGCAGAGCGTCAATGGCGTGCAGTCCACTAACCTGTCGAGCCAATTTCTGGATGAGCGCCTGTTCGATCAAACGCTCCTGGTAGCGAAGAGCGAAGCCGTCCTTCCACGGTTGTTCGACCGGAGGAGGAACCTGTCGCTCAAGTATGCGAAAGGCTTGCTCCATGACCTTCAGTGATTGCAGGAACGTAGCTCTCAACGCTCTCTAATACTACAGCCGGGTTTGACGTCGGCGACGAGTGCGCTCGCGCCAGTGACAGTCATGAGCGCGCTGCTGATGGCGCCGGCGCCACACCGACCAGTGCTCAACCGCTTCAACCGAAGGCGGCCGCTCCCACACCAGGTGCCAGAGAAGCCGCCGCACCTCCGGCACGGTGAGCGGCAACAACCCCGCGGCTTGCACGACGGGGGCTTCTCCCCCCGATGGCGTGCTGGCGCACGACGGTCAGATAGGCATGCGCC
>NZ_JBVVAK010000145.1:0-18617 GCF_055792825.1 Microvirga sp. GN3 | reverse complement strand
AGGGCACCGAGATGGTGATGCCGGGCGACAACATCACGATGGAAGTCGAGCTGATTGCGCCGATCGCCATGGAAGAGAAGCTGCGCTTCGCCATCCGCGAAGGCGGCCGTACCGTCGGCGCCGGTGTCGTCGCCGCCGTGATGGATTAAAATGACCTGGGTGGCGGTTCGCCGTCACCTATCGACCCGCTCGCAGGAGTGTAGCTCAATCGGCTAGAGCACCGGTCTCCAAAACCGGGGGTTGGGGGTTCGAGTCCCTCCACTCCTGCCGGCGGGTCGACAAAGTAGGCGTTTTGGTTTACAGAGCGCCCCACTGATGGTTTGAACAGGTGGCGCGAGGCTCGGAAAGTAGCCTCGCGCCCCTTCAATTTGGGCTCAAGCGTGCCCTTAGAGGACGTTCGCGGTGGCTTCAAAGCCTGTGGACGCAAGCAAAATGGCGAAGACGAACCCGTTCGATTTCATACAGCAGGTCCGCTCGGAAGCCGCGAAGGTGACCTGGCCGACGCGCAAGGAGACCATGATCACGACCGCCATGGTGTTCGTGATGGTGGTGGTTGCCAGCCTGTTCTTTCTGGTCGTCGATCAGGCGATCGGCTGGGGTGTCCGCTCGGTGATCCTTGGGCTTGCTGGTTAAGGGGTGGATGCAATGACGAAGCGTTGGTACATCGTCCACGCCTATTCGAATTTCGAGAACAAGGTCGCCCAGTCGATCAAGGATCAGGCGGCGCAGCGCGGCCTGGAAGACAAGTTCGACGAGGTCATGGTCCCGACCGAGAAGGTCGTCGAAGTGCGCCGCGGCCGCAAGGTCGATACCGAACGCAAGTTCTTTCCGGGCTATGTCCTGGTGAAGTGCGACCTGACCGACGAGGTTTACCACCTCATCAAGAATACGCCCAAGGTGACGGGCTTCCTGGGCGCCGACAAGTCCAAGCCGGTTCCGATCCCGGATCGGGAAGCCGAGCGGATCAAGGGCCAGGTCGCCGAGGGTGTCGATCACCCGAAGCCGTCCGTCAGCTTCGAGGTCGGCGAGCAGGTCCGTGTTTCCGACGGTCCGTTCGCCTCGTTCAACGGCGTCGTCGAGGAAGTCGACGACGCCCGGGCCCGCCTCAAGGTGGCGGTGTCCATCTTCGGTCGCGCGACGCCGGTCGAACTCGAGTACGCTCAGGTCGAAAAGATCTGATCGGTAGGGAAGTGGTGCCTTTCCGGTAGCGCTTTCCGGGCCCCTTAAGAGGGGCTTTCATCCGCGGGAGGTCTGCCCGGTCGCCAACCGGGAGCTTCAGGCTGCACCGCGATCTGCAACTGCCATTCCGCTCGGTTGGCGCCGGGCGGTTGGTCCATTGGGAGCAGTCCTATGGCAAAGAAAATCTCGGGCTACGTTAAGCTTCAAGTGCCCGCAGGCGCGGCCAACCCTTCGCCGCCGATCGGTCCGGCGCTCGGTCAGCGCGGCCTGAACATCATGGAATTCTGCAAGGCCTTCAACGCGAAGACCTCGCAGATGGAGAAGGGTACCCCGATCCCGGTGATCATCACCGCGTATCAGGATCGTTCCTTCACCTTCGAAATGAAGCAGCCCCCGGTCTCGTACTGGCTCAAGAAAGCCGCGAAGATCGACAAGGGTTCGCAGACCCCCGGCAAGGGCGGCAATGTCGGCCGCGTGACCCGCGACCAGATCCGCGAGATCGCCGAGAAGAAGATGGTCGATCTCAACTGCGACACCGTTGAATCCGCCATGGCCATGATCGAGGGCTCCGCGCGCTCGATGGGCATGGAAGTGGCGTAAGGAGGGCATGATGGCTGTTAAGGAAGGTAAGCGCATCCGCGCCGCCCGCGAGGGCATCGAGGTCACCAAGCTCTACCCGATCCAGGACGCGGTGAAGCTGATCAAGGAACGCGCCAAGGCGAAGTTCGATGAGACCATCGAGGTCTCGATGAACCTCGGCGTCGATCCCCGTCACGCCGACCAGATGGTCCGCGGCGTCTGCAACCTGCCGAACGGCTCCGGCCGTACGGTCCGCGTTGCCGTCTTCGCCCGTGGCGCCAAGGCTGACGAGGCCAAGGCTGCCGGTGCCGACGTGGTCGGAGCCGAGGAGCTCTTCGAAGTCGTCAACGGCGGCACGATCGACTTCGACCGCTGCATTGCCACCCCGGACATGATGCCGCTCGTCGGCCGTCTCGGTAAGGTTCTCGGCCCGCGCGGCCTGATGCCGAACCCGAAGGTGGGAACGGTCACCATGGACGTGAAGGGTGCTGTCGAGGCTGCCAAGGGCGGCGCCGTCGAGTTCCGCGTCGAGAAGGCTGGTATCGTCCATGCCGGTATCGGCAAGGCCTCCTTCGACGAGGGCAAGCTGGTGGAGAACATCAAGGCTTTCGCCGATGCCGTCTCCAAGGCGAAGCCCACCGGCGCCAAGGGCACCTACATCCAGCGCGTCGCGATCTCCTCGACGATGGGCCCGGGCGTGAAGGTCGATCCCTCCTCGGTGATCGGCGGCTAATCGGCCCAATTGCCAAGACTTGGGAAAGCCCGGCTCAGTGCCGGGCTTTTTCGTTGTGTGGGCTCTTGAATGTGAAGCTTGTCGTCATCACATTGTTGCAAGCGGTCCTTTCTGCGACGGTGTTGGCCAGGGCAGGGATAGCGCCAAGTTGGCGAAATAACGTATCGTCAATTTGTGCGGCAGGTCCGGCAAAAAGCCTCTTGGCAAATGCTTCAGAAAGGCTTAATAGAACGCTTTGAGTTTCCAACATAAGCCGAGGCTCCGCTTTTTTGCGCGTGCTTCTGGCTGCGAATCCGTCCCGGAGACGGGGCGGTGACAAGCCGGCGAGCCAAGGGGCAACCTTTGGCGCGTTCCGGCTATGTCCTGTCCGAGACTGCAGGTGCTGGCTTGCCAGTTTAATTCGAAAGGGCCTGCATAGACGGGGAAGCCGAGTTTTGTGCCTGTTAACGCAGGCGAAGAGAGTCGGTTCGAACCATCTCACCCGGTGCGCCGCCAGGCGTCATTTGGGGGACAGGGCTTGCGAGAGCGTCGTTCAAGATGCCTCGGATGCAAGTCCGGGCCTTGAGCGGCAAATGCAACCGGCGGACATTTCCGCCAACCGGAGAGAGCCCAGTGGAAAGAGCAGCAAAGCGCGAGCTCGTCTCGACTCTCAACGACGTGTTTAGCACCACGAGCGTTGTCGTCGTCGCCCACTATGCTGGTCTCACGGTCGCCGATATGCAGAAGCTGCGCGCGCAGATGAAGCAGGCCGGTGCCACCGTGAAGGTCGCAAAAAACAGCCTCGCCAAAATCGCTCTCGAAGGCAAGGACGTCGCGTCCATTTCGGGCCTTATGAAAGGTCCGACCCTGATCGCTTATTCAAACGATCCGGTCGCGGCGCCCAAGGTCGCTGTTGATTTCGCCAAGGCTAACGACAAGCTCGTGATCCTCGGCGGAGCAATGGGCACGACCGCCCTGAACGTGGACGGAGTGAAGGCGCTTGCCACTCTGCCGTCCCTTGATGAACTGCGCGGCAAGCTGGTCGGCCTTATCCAGGCTCCGGCTACCAAGATCGCTCAGCTCAGCACTGCGCCGGCGGCGAAGCTCGCCCGCGTATTCGGGGCCTATGCCAAGACAGGCGAAGCGGCGTGAGGCCGTAACCTCAACCATCAAACCGTTCGAACTGAACTTAAGGATCTAAAAAATGGCTGATCTTGCCAAGCTCGTTGATGATCTTTCGTCGCTGACCGTTCTCGAGGCTGCCGAGCTCTCGAAGATGCTCGAAGAGAAGTGGGGCGTTTCCGCTGCTGCGGCCGTTGCCGTCGCTGCTGCTCCTGGCGCTGGTGCCGGCGCTGCTCCTGCTGAAGAGCAGACCGAGTTCACGGTCGTCCTGGCTGCGGCCGGCGACAAGAAGATCGAAGTGATTAAGGAGGTCCGTGGCATCACGGGTCTGGGCCTGAAGGAAGCTAAGGACCTCGTCGAAGGCGCGCCGAAGACCGTTAAGGAAGGCGCTTCCAAGGACGAAGCCGAGAAGATCAAGGCGACCCTCGAGAAGGTCGGCGCCAAGGTCGAGCTTAAGTAATTTTGCGGCCCATCAGGGCCGTGAGGTTACCCCCGAGCAATCGGGGCTCAAACAACACGCGGTCTCAGGCGTTTTTGCCTGGGGCCGTTGTGTCGTCAAAGAGGCCAAGCTTCTTGATGGCACACCAGAGGGTCTGGGAACGGACCTGAATTCTTGCGGTTAGCGGGCGGATTGAGCCGCCGGGCGGCTAATCGAGGGGCCTGATCTTACGGGGTTCTCGATTAGCCGTGTATGAGGAACGAGGTCCAGATGGCCAACACACTGATCGGCCGGAAGCGCATTCGCAAGTTCTTCGGGAAAATCAAGGAAGTGGCGGAGATGCCGAACCTGATCGAGGTTCAGAAGGCATCCTACGACCAGTTCCTGATGGTCGAAGAGCCAAAGGGCGGCCGGCCGGAAGAGGGCTTGCAAGCCGTCTTCAAATCGGTTTTCCCGATTTCGGACTTTTCTAATACTGCCCTGCTCGAGTTCGTGAAGTACACGTTCGAGTCGCCGAAATACGACGTCGACGAGTGCCGTCAGCGGGGCATGACCTTCGCTGCGCCGCTGAAAGTGACGCTGCGCCTCATCGTGTTCGATGTGGACCCGGATACCGGCGCCCGCTCCGTGAAGGACATCAAGGAGCAGGACGTTTACATGGGCGACATGCCGCTCATGACGGACAATGGCACCTTCATCGTGAACGGCACCGAGCGCGTCATCGTCTCCCAGATGCACCGTTCACCGGGCGTGTTCTTCGACCACGACAAGGGCAAGACGCACTCCTCGGGCAAGCTGCTGTTCGCCGCCCGCATCATCCCGTATCGCGGTTCCTGGCTGGACATCGAGTTCGACGCCAAGGACATCGTCTACGCGCGTATCGACCGCAAGCGTAAGATCCCGGCCACATCGCTGCTCTACGCTCTCGGCCTCGATGGCGAGGAGATCCTCAACACCTTTTACAACCACATCGCCTATACACGGGACGGTGATGCCTGGTCCGTGCCGTTCGATGCTGAGCGCATGAAGGGCTTCAAGGCCTCCGTCGACCTGATCGATGCCAAGTCCGGCGAGATCGTGCTCGAGGCCGGCAAGAAGCTGACCGCGCGTGCCGCCCGCCAGCTCGCCGAGAAGGGTCTCAAGAACCTGCGCGCGACCGATGAGGACCTCTACGGCCAGTACATCGGGGAAGACCTCGTGAATCCCAAGACCGGCGAGATCTATGCCGAGGCGGGCGACGAGATCACCGAGAAGCTGCTGAAGGGTCTGGAAGAGGCCGGTTTCACTGAGATCCCGGTTCTCGACATCGATCACGTCACGGTTGGCCCCTATATCCGCAACACGCTCGCCATCGACAAGGCTTCCTCTCGCGAGGATGCGCTGTTCGACATCTATCGCGTCATGCGCCCGGGCGAGCCGCCGATCCTCGAGACGGCGGAAGCGATGTTCAACTCGCTGTTCTTCGACGCCGAGCGCTACGATCTCTCGGCAGTCGGTCGCGTGAAGATGAACATGCGCCTCGACCTCGACGCCGAGGACACCGTGCGCACGCTGCGCCGTGAGGACATCCTCGCGGTGACGAAGGCGCTCGTGGATCTGCGCGACGGCAAGGGCGAGATCGACGATATCGATCACCTCGGCAACCGCCGCGTGCGTTCTGTCGGCGAGCTCATGGAGAACCAGTACCGTCTTGGCCTGCTCCGCATGGAGCGCGCGATCAAAGAGCGCATGTCGTCGGTCGATATAGACACCGTCATGCCGCAGGACCTGATCAACGCGAAGCCTGCCGCTGCCGCCGTGCGCGAGTTCTTCGGTTCCTCGCAGCTCTCGCAGTTCATGGACCAGACGAACCCGCTCTCGGAAGTCACGCACAAGCGTCGCCTCTCGGCCCTCGGCCCGGGCGGTCTCACCCGCGAGCGCGCCGGCTTCGAGGTGCGCGACGTGCACCCGACGCACTATGGCCGCATCTGCCCGATCGAGACGCCGGAAGGCCCGAACATCGGTCTGATCAACTCGCTGGCCACCTTCGCCCGCGTCAACAAGTACGGCTTCATCGAGACGCCGTTCCGCCGCGTGCGCGAAAGCCGCGTGACGGACGAGGTGATCTACCTCTCCGCCATGGAAGAGGCGAAGTACAACATCGCCCAGGCCAACTCGCCACTGGATGCCCAGGGCACCCTGACGGAAGAGCTCGTGATCTGCCGCCGCGCCGGTGAAAACATCGTCGTGGCTCCCGATCGCGTGGACCTGATGGAAGTGTCGCCGAAGCAGCTCGTGTCGGTCGCTGCCGCGCTCATCCCGTTCCTCGAGAACGACGACGCGAACCGCGCTCTCATGGGCTCGAACATGCAGCGTCAGGCCGTGCCTCTGGTTCAGGCGGACGCTCCGTTTGTCGGCACCGGCATGGAAGCGGTCGTGGCCCGTGACTCGGGTGCCGCCATTGCGGCCCGCCGCACCGGCATCGTCGACCAAGTGGACGCGACCCGTATCGTTATCCGCGCGACGGAGAACACGGATCCGACCCGTCCGGGCGTCGACATCTACCGCCTGCAGAAGTTCCAGCGCTCCAACCAGTCGACCTGTATCACGCAGAAGCCGCTGGTGCGCGCCGGCGACCTCGTGCGCAAGGGCGACATCATCGCCGACGGTCCGTCGACCGAGTATGGCGAGCTGGCGCTCGGCCGGAACGTGCTCGTCGCGTTCATGCCGTGGAACGGCTACAACTTCGAAGACTCGATCCTGCTCTCCGAGCGGATCGTGAAGGAAGATGTCTTCACCTCGATCCACATCGAGGAATTCGAAGTGATGGCCCGCGACACGAAGCTCGGTCCTGAGGAAATCACGCGCGACATTCCGAACGTGTCGGAAGAGGCGCTGAAGAACCTCGACGAAGCCGGCATCGTCTATATCGGCGCCGAGGTCCATGCGGGCGACATCCTCGTCGGCAAGATCACGCCGAAGGGCGAAAGCCCGATGACGCCGGAAGAGAAGCTTCTGCGCGCCATCTTCGGCGAGAAGGCCTCCGACGTTCGCGACACCTCGCTGCGCGTGCCTCCGGGCGTGACCGGCACCATCGTCGAAGTCCGTGTCTTCAACCGTCACGGCGTCGACAAGGACGAGCGTGCCCAGGCCATCGAGCGTGAGGAAATCGAGCGTCTCGCGAAGGACCGCGACGACGAGCAGGCGATCCTCGACCGCAACACCTATGCGCGTCTGGCCGAGATCCTCTCCGGCAAGAGCGGCGTTGCGGGCCCGAAGGGCTACAAGAAGGACGCGAAGATCACCCGCGAGCTCCTCAACGAGTTCCCGCGGTCGCAGTGGTGGCAGTTCGCGGTCGAAGACGATGCTCTGATGACCGAGATCGAGGCCATGCAGAAGCAATACGACGAGTCGAAGAAGCGCCTTGAGCAGCGCTTCCTCGACAAAGTCGAGAAGCTGCAGCGCGGCGACGAGCTTCCTCCCGGCGTCATGAAGATGGTCAAGGTCTTCGTGGCCGTGAAGCGCAAGATCCAGCCAGGCGACAAGATGGCCGGCCGTCACGGCAACAAGGGTGTCGTGTCGCGCATCGTTCCGATCGAGGACATGCCGTTCCTTGAGGACGGCACTCATGCGGATATCGTGCTCAACCCGCTCGGCGTGCCGAGCCGCATGAACGTGGGTCAGATCCTCGAGACGCACCTGGGATGGGCTGCTGCCGGTCTCGGCAAGCAGGTCGCCCAGGCGGTCGATGCCTACATGAAGTCGGGCAAGTCCAACGCACTTCGTGAGCAGCTCGTGTCGATCTACGGCAATCTGCCTGAGATCGAGCAGGCTTCGGACGAGGAGCTCGTCGAGCTCGGCAACAAGCTGCGTCGCGGCGTTCCGTTCGCCACGCCCGTCTTCGACGGTGCGAAGGAAGCGGACATCGAGGCCATGCTTGAGAAGGCCGGCCTGAACCCCTCGGGTCAGGTCACGCTCTATGACGGCAAGACCGGCGAGGCGTTCGACCGCAAGGTGACCGTGGGCTACATCTACATGCTGAAGCTCCACCACCTCGTGGACGACAAGATCCACGCCCGCTCCATCGGCCCCTACAGCCTCGTCACCCAGCAGCCGCTGGGCGGTAAGGCCCAGTTCGGCGGCCAGCGCTTCGGCGAAATGGAGGTTTGGGCTCTGGAGGCTTACGGCGCCGCCTACACCTTGCAGGAAATGCTCACGGTCAAGTCGGACGACGTGGCCGGCCGTACGAAGGTCTACGAGGCCATCGTTCGCGGCGACGACACCTTCGAGTCGGGCATTCCGGAGAGCTTCAACGTTCTCGTGAAGGAAATGCGTTCGCTCGGCCTCAACGTGGAGCTGACCAATTCTAAGAAGGCTGCCAACGAGCCGGGGCAACTGCCTCCGTCCGAGGCCGCCGAGTAAGCGCCTCAAGCGCTTCAAGTTTGACGTTCGGCCGCGGCTCTGATGCCGCGGCCCCATGCAATTGCCGGTGAGGGTGCTTATGTGAGCGCCCTTCAGCCCAGGAGACGGCGATGAATCAAGAGGTCATGAATCTCTTCAACCAGACGGCCCAGCCGCAGAGCTTCGATCAGATCAAGATCTCGATCGCGAGCCCTGAGAAGATTCTGTCCTGGTCCTACGGCGAGATCAAGAAGCCGGAGACCATCAACTACCGTACGTTCAAGCCAGAGCGTGACGGCTTGTTCTGCGCGCGCATCTTCGGTCCCATCAAGGACTACGAGTGCCTGTGCGGCAAGTACAAGCGCATGAAGTACAAGGGTGTGATCTGCGAGAAGTGCGGCGTCGAGGTGACGCTGGCCCGCGTCCGTCGCGACCGCATGGGCCATATCGAGCTCGCCGCGCCCGTCGCTCACATCTGGTTCCTGAAGTCCCTGCCGAGCCGCATCGGTCTGCTGCTCGACATGACCCTGAAGGATCTGGAGCGCATCCTCTATTTCGAATCCTACATCATCGTCGATGCAGGCCTGACGCCCATGAAGGACCGTCAGCTCCTCACCGAGGAGGAGTACATCCGTGCTCAGGACGAGTACGGCGAGGATAGCTTCACGGCCATGATCGGCGCGGAAGCGATCCGCCGGATCCTGCAGGAACTCGACCTGGAGAAGACCGCGCAGGAGATCCGCGAGGAGATCGCGGTCACCACGTCCGAGCTGAAGCCCAAGAAGCTCATGAAGCGCCTCAAGATCATCGAAGCCTTCGTCCAGTCGGGCAACAAGCCGGAATGGATGATCATGACGGTCGTTCCGGTGATCCCGCCGGATCTGCGTCCGCTCGTGCCGCTCGATGGCGGCCGGTTCGCGACGTCTGACCTGAACGATCTCTACCGCCGCGTCATCAACCGTAACAACCGCCTGAAGCGCCTGATGGAGCTGCGTGCGCCGGACATCATCGTCCGCAATGAGAAGCGCATGCTCCAGGAGGCCGTCGACGCCCTGTTCGACAACGGCCGCCGCGGCCGCGTCATCACAGGCGCCAACAAGCGCCCGCTGAAGTCGCTCGCCGACATGCTGAAGGGCAAGCAGGGCCGCTTCCGCCAGAACCTGCTCGGCAAGCGCGTCGACTACTCGGGCCGCTCGGTCATCGTGGTCGGTCCGGAGCTCAAGCTGCACCAGTGCGGCCTGCCGAAGAAGATGGCGCTCGAGCTGTTCAAGCCGTTCATCTATGCCAAGCTCGACGCGCGCGGCCTGTCCGCCACCGTCAAGCAGGCGAAGAAGCTCGTCGAGAAGGAAAAGCCGGAAGTCTGGGATATCCTGGACGAGGTTATTCGCGAGCATCCGGTGCTCCTGAACCGCGCTCCGACGCTCCACCGCCTCGGCATCCAGGCCTTCGAGCCCACCTTGATCGAGGGCAAGGCAATCCAGCTGCACCCGCTCGTCTGCGCCGCGTTCAACGCAGACTTCGACGGTGACCAGATGGCTGTTCACGTGCCGCTCTCGCTCGAGGCTCAGCTTGAAGCCCGTGTGCTGATGATGTCGACGAACAACATCCTGCACCCGGCCAACGGTCAGCCGATCATCGTGCCGTCGCAGGACATCGTTCTGGGACTTTACTATCTCTCCATCGTCTCCGACGGCCAGCCCGGCCAGGGCAAGGCCTTCGCTGACATGGGCGAGATCGAGCATGCCCTGAACGAGAAGGTCATCACGCTCCACACGAAGATCCGCTATCGCTGGGAAGGCCTCGGCGAGGACGGCAAGCCGGTGTCGAAGATCGTCGACACCACGGCTGGCCGCGTAATGCTCTCGCGCCTTCTGCCGAAGCACCCGATGCTCCCCTTCGACGTCGTGAACAAGCTCATGACGAAGAAGGAGATCTCCAACATGATCGATGCTGTCTACCGGCATTGCGGTCAGAAGGAATCGGTCATCTTCTGCGATCGCATCATGGGCCTCGGTTTCTACAATGCGTTCCGCGCCGGCATCTCGTTCGGCAAGGACGACATGGTGATCCCGGAGAACAAGTGGGAGATCGTCGAGGAGACTCGTGCCCTCGCGAAGGACTACGAGCAGCAGTACCAGGACGGCCTCATCACCCAGGGCGAGAAGTACAACAAGGTTGTCGACGCCTGGGCGAAGTGCTCCGACCGTCTCGCGGCCGAGATGATGAACCGTATCTCCACGGTTCAGAAGGACGATCAGGGCCGCGACAAGCCGGTCAACTCGATCTACATGATGTCCCACTCGGGTGCTCGTGGTTCGCCGGCTCAGATGAAGCAGCTCGCGGCCATGCGCGGCCTCATGGCCAAGCCGTCGGGCGAGATCATCGAGACGCCGATCATCTCGAACTTCAAGGAAGGCCTCGACGTTCTCGAGTACTTCAACTCGACCCACGGCGCCCGTAAGGGTCTGGCCGACACCGCGCTCAAGACGGCGAACTCGGGTTACCTGACCCGCCGCCTCGTCGACGTGGCGCAGGATGCGGTCATCCGTGAGCCGGATTGCGGCACCGAGAGGGGCATCAAGATGCGTGCCATCATCGATGCCGGCCAGGTGGTCGCGTCGCTGGCTTCCCGCATCCTCGGCCGCTCGACGGCGGAGGACCTGGTCGCCCAGGACGGCACCGTCATCGTTCCGAAGGGCACGATGATCGAGGAGCATCATCTCGAGGCCATCGGTGCGGCCGGTATCCAGGAGGTGAAGATCCGCTCCGTGCTCGTCTGCGAGTCGAAGAACGGCGTCTGCGCCACCTGCTACGGCCGCGACCTGGCCCGGGGTACCCCGGTCAACCACGGCGAGGCAGTCGGCGTCATCGCGGCGCAGTCCATCGGCGAGCCGGGCACGCAGCTCACCATGCGTACCTTCCACATCGGTGGTGCGGCCCAGATCGCGGACTCGTCCTTCATCGAGTCGAGCTTTGAAGGCAAGATCGGCTTCCGCAACAAGAACATTGCGAAGAACTCCGATGGCGACCTCGTTGTCATGGGCCGCAACGTGGCTGTTGTAATCATTGGCTCGGACGGTACCGAGCGGGCGGTTCACCGCCTGCAATACGGCTCCCGCCTGAAGGTGGACGAGGGCGACACGATCAAGCGCGGCCAGCGTATCGCCGAGTGGGATCCATACTCCCGTCCGATCCTTACCGAGATCGACGGTACGGTGGGCTACGAGGATCTCGTCGACGGCGCATCGATGATCGAGTCGATGGATGAGTCGACCGGTATCGCCAAGCGCGTGGTCATCGACTGGCGCGGTTCGCCGCGTACGGCTGACCTGCGTCCGGCAGTGGTCATCCAGGGTGCCGGAGGCAAGGTTGCCAAGGTCGCCCGCGGTGGTGACGCCCGCTATCTGCTGCCCGTGGATGCAATCCTCGCAGCCGATCCGGGCTCGAAGGTGAAAGCCGGCGATATCCTCGCTCGTGTCTCGACCGAGAGCGCCAAGACCCGCGACATCACGGGCGGTCTGCCGCGCGTGGCGGAGCTGTTCGAGGCCCGTCGTCCGAAGGACGCGGCCATCATTGCGGAGAAGTCCGGCACGATCCAGTTCGGCCGCGACTACAAGAGCAAGCGTCGCCTGACGTTGAACCCGCACGATGGCTCGGAGCCGGTGGAGTATCTGATCCCGAAGGGCAAGCATATTCACCTGCAGGACGGCGACGTGGTCGAGGTCGGCGACTTCATCGTCGACGGCAACCCGGCACCGCACGACATCCTTGCGATCAAGGGCGTTGAGGAGCTCGCAGCCTACCTCGTGAACGAGATCCAGGAGGTCTACCGCCTCCAGGGCGTGCTCATCAACGACAAGCATATCGAGGTGATCGTTCGCCAGATGCTGCAGAAGATCGAGATCACCGAGGGCGGCGATTCCGAACTGCTTACCGGCGAGCAGGTCGATCGCCTCGAGTTCGAAGAGATCAACGAGCGGCTCGTGGCCGAGAAGAAGAAGCCCGCCGAAGGCGTGCCGGTTCTGCTCGGTATCACCAAGGCCTCGCTGCAGACTCGCTCCTTCATCTCGGCGGCGTCCTTCCAGGAGACCACCCGCGTCCTCACCGAGGCGGCGGTCAACGGTAAGGTCGACACCCTCGAAGGTCTCAAGGAGAACGTCATCGTCGGCAGCCTGATCCCGGCCGGTACCGGTGCGCTGACCGCTCAGGTCAAAGCCGTCGCGACCCATCGCGACGAACTGATCCTGCAGCAGAAGCGCTCCGAGTCCCAGGCTCAGGTCAGCGAGCTGCCTCCGGCGGCCGAGTAAGCTGGAAGACTTCCGCTAAGAACGAAAAGGCCGCCTCCGGGCGGCCTTTTTTATGAGCGCTGGCACATCGTGAGAAACGAAAGATCCAGCTTGAAACACGTTTCACCACTCCAAGATTCCACCCTGCTCACCCTTGCATCACAGGCCTCGGAGGCTCGGAGCGATCGCAGTGATGAAAACCGACCTGTCCGAACTCTACCACAGCTACATCGCCTGCCTAAACCAGCAGGACTGGCTCACGCTGGAGCGGTTTGTTCATGAGGATGTCGTCTACAACGGTCGGCAGATCGGGATCTCAGGCTATCGCGAGATGCTGGAGAAAGACTTTCGCGAGATTCCGGATCTTCACTATGGCATTCAACTGCTGATGTCCGACTCGTCTCATGTCGCGAGCCGGCTGTTCTTCCACTGTACGCCCAAAGGAAACTTCCTTGGCCTCCCTGTGAACGGAAAGCGAGTATCGTTCAGCGAGAACGTCTTTTACCGATTTCGGGGCGAGAAGATCGAGCAGGTGTGGTCGGTCATCGACAAAGCAGCCATCGAAGCCCAGCTTCAGAGCCCTTCGACATAGGCGATCACTCTCCATCGTAGGCGATCTGGCGAAGGTATGTCGCATCAAATGCCTCCGCGTTCGGCTACCTTGAGCCCGTTGGGTTAGGCCGGGTCCGCAATCCGCAGGAGTCCGAGCTTGGCCAGCAAGAGCAGGCTTCGGATGATGAGAGTGGCAACGGAGTCTGGGCGCTGTTGGAGAATGTCCCTTGTAGTCGCTCCTTGATTGCCAACCTGCTTCCATAGGTCGAGCAGGAGCGCTGGCGAAACATCCGGCAAGACATTCACCATTGCGATCTTCAGCGCAAGGCGCGCCACGACTTCGGCTTCGTCAATGCCGGGTGACTGGATGAACACGTGCCGGGGCGACAGACTTGCAGACGGAAAGCTGGCGAAGAGCTCGAACGGGTCAGGTCGTGCGGGCCAGCAACCTGAGGTGTGCTGAGGGGAGTCCGATGACGGCTCTCCGGCTCTACGCAACTCGGCAAGCTCGCGCCAAAGTTCTTCATAAGCCTTGATGATGACCTTCCAATCGAAGACTTCTCGGGCCCGGGCCGCTCCGCTTTTGCCCATTCTGCGGCGCAGATCCGGATCCGAGGCGAGGCGCTCCAGGGCCCCGGCCGTCGCGTCGATATCGACACTCACAGCCGTCGAAGCTTGGGCGATATAGGAATCGTAAGAGTCGACTTCCAGCGCATGGCGGAGCGCCAAGCGCTGTCCGGCTCCCGATGGTGCAGCAAGGGTCGGTATGGAGAAGCCGTCGATCCCGTTGCGGACCGTGTCCTTGTAGCCGTCCCAATCGGTCACCACCACTGGCAGCCCGGCGGCCATGGCCTCGATGGGAGTCAGACCGAAGGTTTCCTGGATGTTGTCGGAAAGGGAGCAGAAGATATCCGCTGCAGCCCAGGCCCGGGTCCGGACATCGGATTCGCGGCCGTCCAGAACGAGGGAACGAGCCGAGGGACAAAGCTTGGCACGGGCCTCGGCCAGGGCTTGGGCGATTTGGTTATTGGCGGTCCATCCGCATTCGATCAGCACGACCCGATGCCGGGAGGCTAGGCGCTCCAGCGCGATATACATGGGAGCCGGGTTGGCCTTTGCATGGAAGGACAGGCGGCCGAGAAACAGTATGACGAAATCGTTCGGCTCGATCCCAAGGGCTGCGCGGGCCTCCGTCCTATGCCTGGAATGTCCCGCTTGAGAGACGCAATCGACTCCGAGCGGAATCACGGGAAGCTGCGGCCTGACGAAACGCGAGGCACCGAGGCGCTTCGCCAAATACTCTTCCTGACGGGCAAAAAGCTTCTCGATGACTTCGCGGGAGGCGGTGGAAGTGCAGATCACGGCATCCCATGGTTGGATCGGAGCGGTCAGGAGTTCCGTCAGGCCGTCCATGGCCCGAGCGGAGGAAAGAGTATGGTTCACTCCACAGAGGCTCCAGGCACGCGAGCCGTGGGTCCCCCGCTGCCAGGCCTGAGCCGCGTTGATGGGGCCTGGCGTGAAAAGGCAGCCTACCTGTCTGAGCGCAGAAACCTTGGCCGCTACGACGTAGTTCGGAATGCTGTCGGGGCGAAACTGTTTGATAAAGCTACAGAAATCCTCGCCGGTTTTGGCATTGCGTACATAGCCGGTGATTATCTCACCCGAAGAGTACCGGGCGAAGGCCGAGAGGAAGCCGTATCCTGCGAAATGTCGGCCCATGGGTTTCCCATGCGCCACTTGGTACGCCTCGTTCTCAAAATGAATCGCCGCGGTCAAAGGAGCTGTCCTTGCAGATTATGCTACCAAATAACCTTGCCTGCGCGCCAGTGAAAGCCCATATCAGGGCACACGCCGGCGAAGATTCCGATAGTGAAGAGGAGCCTTTCGGGAACGTTACCGAAAAGTGTTGACTTTCCACGACTCGGACGCTAGAGAGACCGGACTTTCCGGCTGGCCGTAGGTTTTCGCCAGTTGAAGCGCCTAGCTTCAACCGATGCCACCTAAACGCTGCCGAACTCAACCTTGACTGACAAATGTCAGATTTAGGGCACGACCGCGGTGATGAAAGCTGTGGTCCTCTGCAATCGCACCGCGCCAGGGGCTTACCCAAGTCAATGGCGTGGCTTCGTTTTGTGCAACCTGAAAAGGTCCGCAGAAACGTCGAGGTGCGGTGTTCAACCGTTGAAGACACTCGCAAGGCCACCGCGTCGGTGGCTGGTGAAAGAGGGCACAGGATGCCAACGATCTCTCAGCTGATCCGCAAGCCGCGGACGGCGCAAAAGAGCCGGAATAAGGTTCCCGCGCTTGAGGCCTGCCCGCAGAAGCGCGGCGTGTGCACGCGCGTCTACACGACGACCCCGAAGAAGCCGAACTCGGCTCTCCGTAAGGTTGCCAAGGTTCGCCTGACGAACGGATTTGAAGTCATCGGGTACATCCCGGGCGAAGGTCACAACCTTCAGGAGCACTCCGTGGTCATGATCCGCGGCGGCCGCGTGAAGGACCTTCCGGGTGTCCGCTACCACATCCTCCGCGGTGTTCTCGACACCCAGGGCGTGAAGAATCGTAAGCAGCGTCGTTCGAAGTACGGCGCGAAGCGGCCGAAGTAAGCCGTCAACTGTCATTGAGGTCAGCTCATGTCCCGCCGCCACAGCGCCGAAAAGCGTGAGATTATCCCGGATCCGAAGTTCGGGGATATCGTCGTCACCAAGTTCATGAACTCCATCATGTACGACGGCAAGAAGTCCGCTGCCGAGAGCATCGTCTACGGTGCCTTCGACAGCATTGAGAGCCGCGCCAAGGCGAACCCGCTCGAGGTCTTCAAGCAGGCCCTCGACAACGTCGCTCCGGCGATCGAAGTCCGTTCCCGTCGCGTCGGCGGTGCGACTTACCAGGTCCCGGTCGAGGTTCGTGCCGAGCGCCGTCAGGCTCTCGCGATCCGCTGGATCATTCAGGCCGCCCGCGGCCGCAACGACAAGACCATGGTCGAGCGTCTCTCTGCCGAACTGCTCGATGCCTCGAACAACCGCGGCAATGCCGTCAAGAAGCGCGAAGACACCCACCGTATGGCGGAAGCCAACCGTGCGTTCTCGCACTACCGCTGGTAACGGCCTGAGGAGCTGAGCGATGCCCCGCACGCACGCGATTGAGGACTACCGTAATTTCGGCATCATGGCCCACATCGATGCCGGCAAGACCACCACGACCGAGCGCATCCTGTACTACACCGGTAAGTCCCACAAGATCGGTGAAGTGCACGAAGGTGCCGCCACCATGGACTGGATGGAGCAGGAGCAGGAGCGTGGCATCACGATCACGTCTGCTGCCACCACCTGCTTCTGGAACAACAAGCGTCTGAACATCATCGACACCCCCGGCCACGTCGACTTCACCATCGAAGTCGAGCGTTCGCTGCGCGTGCTCGACGGCGCCGTCTGCGTTCTCGACGGCAACCAGGGCGTCGAGCCCCAGACCGAGACCGTGTGGCGTCAGGCCGACAAGTATGACGTTCCCCGCGTCGTGTTCGTCAACAAAATGGACAAGACCGGCGCGAACTTCTTCAACTGCGTCGACGATATCGTGAAGCGCGTCGCCGGTAAGCCTGTCTGCCTTCAGATCCCGATCGGCGCCGAGAGCGACTTCCGGGGCATGGTCGATCTGATCAAGATGAAGGCTCTGGTCTGGTCCGGCGAGTCGCTCGGAGCCAGCTTCGACGAGGTCGAAATCCCGGCTGACCTGAAGGACCAGGCCGCCGAGTACCGCGCCAAGCTTGTCGAAGCCGCTGTCGAGATGGACGATGACGCTCTGGCTGCTTACCTCGAAGGCCAGGAGCCCGACGATGCGACCCTCCGTCGTCTGATCCGTACGGCCGTGCAGCGTCGCGCCTTCCATCCGGTGCTCTGTGGTTCCGCGTTCAAGAACAAGGGTGTTCAGCCCCTGCTCGACGCGGTCGTGGACTTCCTGCCGTCCCCGGCAGACCGTGAGGCTATCCAGGGCATCGACTTCAAGACCGAAGAGCCGACGACCCGTAAGCCGACCGATGAAGAAGGCTTCTCCATGCTCGCGTTCAAGATCATGGACGACCCCTTCGTGGGCACGATCACCTTCTGCCGCGTGTATTCGGGCAAGGTGAACGCCGGCGACACGCTGCTCAACTCGTCTCGCGACAAGAAAGAGCGCGTTGGCCGCATGCTTCTCATGCATGCGAACAACCGTGAGGACATCAAGGAAGCCTATGCCGGCGATATCGTCGCTCTGGCCGGCCTCAAGGAAGTCCGCACCGGCGACACGCTTTGCGATCCGAACAAGGCCGTCATCCTCGAGCGTATGGAGTTCCCTGAGCCCGTCATCGAGATCGCGATCGAGCCGAAGTCGAAGGCCGACCAGGAAAAGTTGGGTCTGGCTCTCTCGAAGCTGGCTGCCGAGGATCCGTCCTTCCGCGTCTCCACCGACCAGGAGTCGGGCCAGACGATCCTGAAGGGCATGGGCGAACTTCACCTCGACATTAAGGTCGACATTCTCCGTCGTACCTACAAGGTCGATGCGAATATCGGCGCTCCGCAGGTCGCCTATCGTGAGACGATCACGAAGAAGGCTGAAGTTGACTACACCCACAAGAAGCAGACCGGCGGTACCGGGCAGTTCGCTCGCGTCAAGATCGTCGTTCAGCCGAACGAGCAGGGTGCAGGCTTCGCCTTCGAGTCGAAGATCGTCGGCGGTGCGGTTCCGAAGGAATACATCCCGGGCGTTGAAAAAGGCCTCCAGTCGGTCGTGGGCGCTGGCGTCGTCGCCGGCTTCCCGGTGGTCGACCTCAAGGTCGAGCTCATCGACGGTGCCTTCCACGAAGTCGACTCGTCGGCCCTGGCCTTCGAAATCGCTTCTCGCGCTGCTCTCCGTGAGGCCCTCCAGAAGGGTGGATCGGTTCTGCTCGAACCGGTGATGAAGGTCGAAGTCACGACTCCTGAGGACTACACCGGTTCGGTGATCGGTGATCTCAACTCCCGTCGTGGCCAGATCCAGGGTCAGGACATGCGCGGCAATGCCGTGGTCATCAATGCGATGGTCCCGCTCGCCAACATGTTCGGCTACGTCAACACCCTGCGCGGCATGAGCCAGGGGCGTGCGAGCTACACCATGCAGTTCGACCACTACGAGCAGGTGCCGTCGAACGTGGCTGCCGAGGTTCAGGCGAAATACGCCTGAACCCACTAAGCGAATATTTGAAAGATCAAAGGAACGGGTGCCACGATGGCGAAGGAAAAGTTTGAGCGCACAAAGCCGCACTGCAACATTGGGACGATTGGTCACGTGGACCATGGCAAGACGTCTCTGACGGCGGCGATCACGAAGGTTCTGGCGGAGTCGGGCGGGG
>NZ_JBVVAK010000144.1:12479-18680 GCF_055792825.1 Microvirga sp. GN3 | reverse complement strand
GTCAAGAACACGTTCGCGCAAATCGGGAGAATAGGGCTGGGGCATGGCTCGCCTCCCGGGCCATATCCCAATCAACGCACAGACCACCCGAAGGGATTCAAGCCCAGATCAAAAGCGCTTTAGCACCGGATTGGGCGCATACTTGTGGGGCTGGGGTAGCCTCTTGGACGGGAGGAAGCAATGGGACAGCTTAACCGTCGCCATGCACTGCTCGGTATCGCCGCCGCATCTTCACTTGTGTCTTCCGGCAGAGCCGTCGCTCAAGGAGCGGCTTCGACCGAGGGACGGGAGATTGCCCCCGGCGTTCGTCGCGTGGATCACACGAAGCGCGAGACCATGATCCCGAACTACAAGACGGTCTCGATGCGGGACTCCATCTACCAGCCAGGCGCAAGCACCAGCGGTGGGAGCATGCCCAATGACATGGTCTGTCACATGCTGGAGGGCGAACTGACCGTCGACACGGGTTCGGGCGACAACGTCTACAAAAATGGTGACGTGTGGTCGTGCGCCAAAGGGCTGCCGGAACGCAGCAAAAACACCGGCAGCACGGTTGCGATCATGCGCATCATCGACTTGCTGCCCGCATAGCATTTCCCTGTGCTGATTTTGCATTAGCCAATCGCAGGAGGAAATCATGACCGAGCTCATGAGTCGCAGGTCGGCGGTCACCCTTGGTTTATCGGCCGTCGCTGCGGCACCGCTCTTCGCTTCGGCCACATCCGCCAGGGCCGCAGGCGCACCAAACTACGGTCCCACTGAAGGCAGGGAACTCAGCCCTGGTCGCCGGCTGGTGGAGATTGGCGAGATCCCCTCTGAGATGGCCGCTTACAAGAGCGTCAAGATTGTCGACGTCGTGTACCAACCCGGAGCTGCCGATCCCAAGGAGGCGGTGATGGATGTGGACATGATGTGCTACATTCTCGCTGGCGAGTTCAGCATCAAGAAGGCTGGGAAGGAGCCCTACACCGTCAAGGAAGGCGACTTCTACACCTGCGGGAAGGGCAAGACGGACAAGGCCACCAACATCAGCAATGGGGTTGGGATCCACCGCATTGCTATGCTGATGCCTGCCTAAGCACGTGTCACGTGTCAGCCCTGACTTAGCGAGTGATTCCCAGCCGGCACGGCCGAGGCAGGGCTGCGCATTCCGGAAACCGCCTTCAGCGAATCTCCACGATGAGCGGTCAAGGATTGGGCGCGTGGCGCAACGTGCACCCGGAAGGTCGCTTAATGGCACTCCTGAGACGGAAGAGCTTGGTCTGCTTTCGCGCTTAAGAACCGACGTTCGGCGAGCGGCTGGGATGTGAGAATCTGATCCCGAGCAGACATTCGCGAGGCGCAGGAGGAACTGCTCACTCGGTGAATACGACCGTTTTCTTTCAGTTCGACAGACTCTGTCTGCCAGATGGCACCTCCTGACACAGAGCTAACCGCGGCTGGGGAGCTTGTCGAGCGATGACCGATCTTTGGTACGAGGCCGCTCTGCATAGCAGATTGGCCTACCTCACAGTCTGTAGGATCGAGCGTGGGCCTCTCGCTATTGAGGTGGAGTGACCTCGACCGGATAGCCGTTGTCCACCCATGAAGGGTACCCGCCCGCGAAGTAATACACTTTGGGAAAGCCCCACTTCAGTGCCTTGGCGGACGCGAAAGTCGACATCGGGCAGTACCTGCCGTAGCAATAGAAAACAATTTCGTCCTTCGGATCGGCAATCTCTGACAGCGTTTCCTTGGACAGGGTGATCACCACGTCCCGCAGATGAGCCCCCGGAATGTGCCCGCGGCCATAGGCAACCGCGGAGCGCACGTCGACGAAGCGGGCGCCTCGGTTGTGTAGCTCCTTGGCGGTGGCAGCGTCGATCTTGGGGGCACCCTGGACGAAGTACTCGCCGTTCCGCTTGCTCACGATGCTCGTATAGTCGTCATAGGCGAGGTCGATCCCAGCTCCCTCGGGAACGCCGGCCTTACGGAGGCCGAGGAGATAACGGTCTCGGTACTCGCGATGGTAGTCGAACATGTCGCCATACCACCACCAGCCCGATTCCTGCACGGTCAGTGGATCGAACCCAACGGGCACCATCAGGGCGTTGTATTTCTCGATGGCGGCGCCGATACCGTCATGTCGCCCAACATGGCCATAGGCCGCGACCAGCGTCGCGTAATCCTCGGCAAGGGGCGATGGCAGGCTTATCAGACGGTGCAGCGTGTCAATCGCCGCGTCATACCGCTCCTGAAGGAAGAGCGACACGGCCAGAACCCGGAGGTAACCTGGAGGATACTGCGGGTTGAGCCGCATCGCCCAGCGCGCATCCTTTTCCGCCTCCGCGGCGCGCCCGATGGCACAGAGGATCCTGGCCTGGCTGACGTGATTGTCCGGGTCGTTCGGAGCAAGCTCAAGTGCCCGCTTGATCGCCGCAAGGGCTTCATCGTTGCGGCCCTGCCGGGCCAGTACCTCGGCCGAGAGCGCGTAGGCGGGGGCGTTCGGCGCCTCCATGGCCTTGGCGAGGTTCACGTTCATCTGCTCGAAGGCGCGCTGCATGCCGACATTGGCGGCAGACCAGGACGAAACGGCAACCCTCCAATGGCCGGTCGCGAGCGCCGCGTAGGCGCGGTGATACCCGGGATCGAGTTCGACAGCCTTCTCGAACAGCGTGATGGCTTTGAGGGTGTCTGGCTCGGTCTCCCGGCGCAGATGCTCCCAGCCCTGGAGAAGCGCATCATAGGCGCGCGGATTCTTTGTCTCGGATTGGGCAATCCTGGCCTGCTCCTCGCCCGTTAACTCCATCGCCAGCGCCGCCACTATGTGCCCGATGACCTTATCCTGGAATGCGAATAGATCACCGAACGGGCCGTCATAGCGTTCCGCCCAAAGGTGATGGCCGCTGACAGCATCGATCAACTGGGCATTGATCCTCACCTGGTCGCCCTGCCGCCGCACGCTGCCTTCCATCACGTAGCGGACGCCCAGCTCCGCCCCCACCTTCTGCACCTTCGTGGGCTTGCCCTTGTAGGTCCAGCTCGAGTTGCGGGCGATGACGAAGATGCCGGAGAGTTTCGACAGATCGGTGATTAGATCCTCGGAAATGCCGTCGGCGAAATAGACCTGCTCGGAATCGGAGCCAAGGCTGTCGAACGGCAGCACGGCGATGGATGGTTTGTCCGGCAGCGGAAGGGCCGCGCGTTCGACGATGGCAGTCTCAGCCTGCGGCTCCCACGGCGGCCACCAGATTAAAGCCCCTCCGACCAGGACGGCCAGAGCGGCTGCCGTCGGGAGGTGCCATTGGCGGAGCCAGGTGGGCTTGGGGCGCCATCCCTCACGTCGACCATCCAGCCGGATCCGGTAGGTGCGCACCGGGCGCGAGATGTTCTTGACGTGCTGCTCGCCAGTGAATTCCAGGGGAAGCTCGAGCTTGCCATGCAGATGATCGTAGGCCGTGCCGGAGATGAGAATCCCGCCTGGGTCGCACAACTGCTCCAGGCGAGCTGCGACGTTCACGCCATCGCCGAGAAGATCGCCCTCCTCGACGACGACATCGCCCAGGTTGATGCCGATCCGGAACACGATGCGACGGTCCGGCGGAACCTGAGCCTGATGCGCGGCGACCTCTTTCTGCATCGTAATCGCGAAGGTTGCGGCGTCGACGACCGAACCGAATTCAGCAATCGCGCCATCACCCATCAATTTGACGATGCGACCGTGATGCTCGGCCAGCAGAGGATCGATGATCTCGCGCCGCAGGGTCTTGATGGCGGCGAGAGTGCCATTCTCGTCACTCTCAGCGAGGCGGGAATAGCCGACAATGTCCGCTGCCACAATTGCCGCCAGCCGCCGTTCGACCTGGACTACCCCATGGTTGCGCTTCCCGGCGGAGCCCCAGACGCCCTGCCTGGCTCTGCGGACGCCTGCAATTGAGCCACCCAGCTAGTCCGGCATTCTACACCTCTTCCCTCGGGCTTGCGACCCAATTTGCGGGCTTGCCCGGCTCACGCCAAGTTGGGGAGCTTGGCTGTCGCCTGTCAGACTTGGTACCTGCTGTCGGGCAGCTATGCACAGGAGCGATGCTCCATTGCTTGTCTGCAATCTGCTGCGCTTGCAGGTACAAAGAGGAGACAAACAGCCACCTTTCACGAAGATTGGGATGGGGGCCAGGTCCGAAGAGTGAATGTCCTGTAATGGCACGACGCTGACCTTAGCTGGATTTCCGTATCAGTAGCGTGAGCGGACCTTCATGTCGTCCGCTCTGCTTTCTGGGTTGCGCCGATGCAGCCCTTGGCACTGGGCCTTGCAGCATCAGGAGCCGGCCCAATAATGGCCTGCCTAATCGTCGCCACCAGATTGTCCGGGTGGTATCATGATCGGGCAGTGTAGCAGCATTGGGTCGGCGGAGAGACCGGGCTGCTTGGCTCCGGCTCCAGTCGGCAGATCTCCTCAGGGAGACGGCCATGGCGACAGCATGGGTTGAGCGGCGGCTGGCCGCGATCCTAGCCGCGGATGTCGTGGGCTACTCCCGCCTCGTCGAGCAGGACGAGGCCGGAACGCTGTCGGCCCTCAAGGCTCTTCGCCACGAGGTGATCGACCCGCTGCTGGCTGAGCACCACGGCCGCCTCGTCAAGCTAATGGGTGATGGCGCGATCGCGGAGTTTAGCTCAGTGGTCGATGCCGCGACCTGCGCGGTCGCCGTGCAGAAGGGCGTTGCCGAGCACCAGGCTGATGTGCGGCCCGAGCGCCGGATCGTGTTCCGCATCGGCGTCAACCTCGGCGACGTGGTGGTCGAGGGCGATGACCTGCTCGGTGACGGGGTCAACATCGCGGCGCGTCTGGAGCAGATCTGCGACCCGGGCGGGGTGATGATCTCCGGCACCACCTACGACCATCTCCAGGGCAAGCTCGACCTGCCGCTTGAGTTTGCCGGTGAGCAGCACGTCAAGAACATCGACAGACCGATCCGAACCTACCGGGTGCGGCTCGACGGGGCACAGGCGGTGCTGCCTTCACGCGGACGCCACCGGTGGCTTATGCGCGCCGCCGCCGTCCTGCTGATCCTTGGCCTCGGCACGGGCGCCTGGCTGTGGCGGGGCACGGACGTTCCGACTCCAGCCTCGCGGCGGCCCGGCATCGCGGTCCTGCCGTTTACGACGACAGCAGCGGACGAGGCCACGAACCGTCTCGCGAGCGGCCTGACCGATGACATCATCACCGATCTCGCCCGCCAGAACAGCTACGATGTGATCGCCCGGGCCTCGACCGAAGCCTATAAAAGCCGACCCACCGATGTGAGGCAGATCGGACGCGACTTGGCAGTGCGCTTCGTCCTTGACGGCTCGATCCAGCGCGAAGGGGACCAACTCCGCACGAGTGCCCGGCTGAGCGACACCACGACCGGGGCCCAGGTCTGGTCCAACCGCTGGGATCGGCCGGCCACGGATCTGTTTGCCATTCAGACGGACATCACCGGGCAGGTCATCAGTCAGTTCGAGATCCTCACCGGCCCGGTGAAGAGCCAGGTTCTGGCCGCCGCCAAGCGCAAGCATCCGAACAGCCTGACCGCCTACGAGCTTACCCTTCTCGCCGTCGAGAAGACCCTGAGCCCGACCCGGGAGGGCAATGCCGAGGCCATGGAGATCCTGAAGAAGGCGCTCGAGGTCGATCCCGGCTACGCGAAAGCCTGGGTGAACCTTGCCTGGGCGCATACGGAGGCGAGCAGTTTTGGCGCCGATGCCATGACATCGCGCGAGGCTGCCCTGAGCGCCGCACGGCGTGCGGTCCAGTTGGACGCCAGCGATGCCGAGGCGCATTCCGTGCTCGGCCACGTCCTCGCGACGAAGGGAGAGTTCGACCAGGCCAAGGCGGCGTTCGAGACCGCCCTGCGGCTCAACCCGAGCTCGTTCTCGATCCTGGTTTACTACGTCGGCTGGGCCAGCACCTTCGGCGAACCCGAGCGCGGGGCTCTGCTGGCGGACCGGGCGATCCGGCTCAATCCCAGCTACAGGCCGTGGGCCTGCGGGTTCCTGCGTTACGCCTACTTCATGGCCGGCCGCTACAAGGATGCGCTCCAGGTGATGGAGCGGCAGACGCCGGACAATTACACGCCGCTTCGAGCGACGGGCGACGTGGGTGCGCAAGGACCACATTAACAGGCCGCAGACGGCGAGGTAGTGGACCTCGCGTAGGAACATCGCCGGCCGGTACTTCATCCG
>NZ_JBVVAK010000144.1:0-12469 GCF_055792825.1 Microvirga sp. GN3 | reverse complement strand
GCCTACTTCATGGCCGGCCGCTACAAGGATGCGCTCCAGGTGATGGAGCGGCAGACGCCGGACAATTACACCAGGAACGCGTGGGTGCAGCGGGCAGCGAGCTTCGCCGTGCTGGGGCGGTCGGAGGAAGCACAGGCGACGCTCGGCGAGGCCTTGAAACGTCATCCCGCCCTGACGATCGAGGGATTTGTCAGCGACCCGAGTTTCAATGACACCGAACGCGAGCACCTGATCAGGACGATGCGATCCGCCGGCTTCCCGGCCTGCGCCACGCCCGAGGCACTCGCCCGCTTGGCGCAGCCGGTGCGCCTGCCGGAGTGCGTCAAGTCATAGGGGATGTCGAGGATGGCCGGCGAGTGACGTGCCGCGAGGCTTGTGAATGGCCGGTTCTGGCACGTTGCTGAAGTAAGCCGAATGTCCGCTCAAGCGGGGAACATCGGACCTTCCTGAAGGGCAGCGAATTTCGTGGTTTGACCCACTCCGGACCATCCTGTGGTTGGGACACATGACAGACAGAGAGCTCGACCCCATTGGCACGAAGATTCATAAGGCCCGTTCCGCGACACCGCTTCCTTTCAGCATTCGGCAGCAAAGACCACCAAACGCTCAGTAAACGGCTGATCCGCAATGGTCCCGGCGCTGTCGGCAGCTCGGAAATTCAGCTTACCCGAACCCGGCGCGTCACCTGCCCGTTGCTCTCCCAGTAGGTCCGCTTGTTGGCAATCACGGGATCGTCCATTGCGGGTTGAACCTGCCCGCTGAAATCCACCGCGCGGGAGGTGATCCGGTGCTCGCCCGGTGACGGACGCTCCCAGTCGAGGGACCAGATCCGCCAGGCATGGTCCGCTTCCTCGCTGCGGTCGATGGTGGCAGGAGTCCACGGGCCGCCATCGATCTGCACCTCCACCCTGGCGATGGGTGCGCCCCAGGCAGCGCCGATGATGCGGTACTGATCGCCCTGGCGTGTGACCTTGGCCGGCACCGATTTGAGCAAGGTCCGCCCGACCGACGTCTCGATGCCCACCATCTTGCCCTCGTGCTGCTCCTCCCGCAGGGTCACATAATCCCGCGCCTGGAAGCGGCCCATGAACGGGGTGTCCCGCACCTCGATGCGGTCGAGCCATTTGACGTTGGCAATCCCGTACCAGCCGGGAGCGATCAGGCGCTGGGGAAAGCCGTTGGGCTGGGGCAGGGGGGCACCGTTCATCTCGTATGCCAGGATGTTGTCACGGCTCATGCCGTCGGCCAGCGACATGCTGCGGGCGAAGTTCTGCCGCACCTTGACGTCGCGCACCTGCTCCTCGCCCGCATCGGTGCCGAAGAAGACCACCTCCCGGCCGCCGCTGCGCACCTGCGCCTCCTCCAGGAGCGGCGCCAGGGGCGTGCCCGCCCACTGGGCATTGCCGACGGCGGCGGTGAACCAGGGGAAGCCGTGGTTGCCGGAGCATTCGAGGGTGAAGGTGACCTCGCGCCGTGGGCGCGCCTTGAGCTCGTCGAGCGTCAGCCGGAGCGGGCGCGCGACTGACCCGCCGATCTCAAGGGACCAGGCGTTCTCGTCAATTGCCGGGCGGTCGTAATGCGAGATGCTGAAGAACCGCTCATTGGGCGTCAGCCAGGTGTTCAGATCCTCCCACTTTTGCAGGTTCTGGACATCGCCGGCTGCCGCGGCGGGGACCGGCGGCGGCTGGTCGGCCCAGGGAACAACCTCCTCACCAGGGCGGGCCGGGAACGCCCAGGCCAGGGAGGAGCGGAGAACCGCCAGTCCGACGAGGGACGCACTGCCATAGGCGAGGAAGTCGCGGCGGGGAAGGTGATTGGATTGCATTGCGTGCCTCCATCGATCCAGTGACGCGAAGACGTTTTGCTGCTCCAAGTCCTTGTCTAGGCTCAGTCACCCAGAACAGGTCGTGCGGACCTTCCTTGCACCGGGAGCCGACGAAGCCGCGTGGGGTGTCGAGCCTCGGCACAGGGTGGGTTCGCCATACTCACTGAACTCGCACAAGCGGCGGTCGCGGGCGAAGCGGTCATCGGTCGAGCCGCTCGTCCCCATGACTGCGGCGCCACGCGAGAGCATTGGTTGCCAGGCGGCATGGCAGGGCAGGTCCATTGGGCGCTCCCGAATGGCGCCAAGACCAGAATCGATGCTGCTCTCTTTAGCGGCCCCTGTCGACCGGAGAAGCTCTTCGCTAATCCATATGAACCTGCATCCCCATGACCGAAAGCGCCAAGGCTTTGGGTGCATGGCCGTCTTGATGGTCGGGCATGGAGAGGGGCTGCGGCCAATAAGGCTATCATGCGCGCGGTAGCCCGGCTCTGGGAATCGTTTTGACAGCGCGGCGGACCGAGCGTGAACTGACCGACGCATGTGCGTCCCGCACATGGCTCAGGGACGGAGGTTCCCATGGAAAGCCTCAACCGCAGGTCGGCTCTTGTTCTCGGCGTCGCCCTTGCCCCGGCCCTTGGCCTGCCGCGTCCGGCAGCGGCGGCCCCGATGTATGGCCCCGATGCCGGCAAGGAGATCCTGCCCGGCATCCGGCAGGTCGATCTCGGCAAATGGCCGATCAACATTGCGACGTACAAGACCGCGGTGGCCACTGACTACGTCTTTGCCCCAGGCTCAGGGTTTCCGGACGAGGCCATGAAGAACGACATGATCTGCCAGATCATGGAGGGCGAGCTCTGGGTCAAGCAAGGTGACAAGGCGTACACGGCCAAGGCAGGCCACGTCCTCGCCTGTGCCAAGGACTCGTTCGAGGAGGACAAGAACCAGAGCAACGCGACGGTGGTCATGCGTGTCATCGACCTGATGCCCGCCTGACACCTTGGAGCCACTGCCTCAGGAGAGGATCCTACCCCTGATCGATGGCGGGGTTCCTCTCCGCCACCTGGTATCATCCTTCCAGGCGTTCCTCGAGGGCCAGTCCTTCATTACGATCGCCGCAGCCCTGATCGATGGTGGTCTTTGCTGCCGAATGCCGCTTCCTTTGCCGGTGGGTGCAAGCATTTGCAGTCCTTTGCGGAACCGCCTCTGGAGGAGGCGGAATGCTCCGCCCGCCTAGGGCGACGTTCCTGCGGTAGGACGGTGCGGAGGCGGCTATGATCTCTTGGCTTGGGTCGGAGCATCGCCCCTTCGGCTCCTAACCAAGCGGGAGAGACCGGGAAAACGTGCTCATCTCAGCCTCTCCCACGCCAAGCATTCGCGAGTATTCGCGCGCCGGCCGAGGCCTGCTTTGGAGCCTGTTTTACTGAATTGGTGCGGCGGCGTTCCATAAGCCCGATTGCACACTTCCCGAACACTTCAAATCGCGTTCCATACTACGGGTTATGCGAACTTGCGCTGTAAGCACTCGGCCACTCTCACGCGCGAGGCTGAGCTGCCATGCTGGTTTCTTGTATCGCCTAGGATTAGGCTGAAGCTTCCGTGACGGCCCTGCCGCTCGGGCAGGGGCGAACGGCTCGGCAAAACGGGAGGTTCACAATGAAGTCCCTGCTGTCAGCAGTCGGTTGCATGCTCGCGTTGGGGATTGCCACCACGGCGGCTCACGCTCAATCGATGGACGATCACAAGATCATCAGGCCAGATGACGTGAAATGGTCAGCCGCTTCACCCATGTTCGAAAAGGGGGCCGAGATAGCTGTTCTGTATGGCGACCCTTCCAAGGAGGGACTGTTCTCGCTGCGGTTCAAGATGCCGAAGGGGTATCTTATTGCTCCCCACACCCATCCCAACCTGAGGTCGTGACCGTCCTATCCGGCGCAGTTCGGGCTGGCATGGGGGAGACTGTGGACCCGAGCAAGGGACAGGCAGTGCCAGCAGGTGGGTTCTATGTGTTCCCGCCAGGGATGGCGCACTTCGTCACTACGGATGACGACACCATCATCCAACTCAACAGCATTGGGCCTTGGGGCTTGACCTACGTTAACCCGAAGGATGATCCACGGCAAAAGTAGCTTGTTGGTCGCTCCATCGCGGACAGAAGGGCGGTTCGGTCCGCCCTTTTCCTGGGACTTGAAGCGCGGCACACGCGAACTCGTCCCACCGTTCCATAAAACGGCCTTCAGCGAAATCTTCCTCGATGAAATTGGAACTCAGCCTGAAGGAGAGTGTGAGCCTGGAAGGTCTCCTAATGGGTCCGAAACGAACCTTCCGCTCAATTCTGGCACTGGCCAGTGCCGCTTTCCTGCCGAGGCGGGAAGGCGTATCCTGCTCACATCAATAAAAGTCCCTGCGTTGGACCTCGGCTCCCGACGAGCCGCTTTTGATCGACAGCTTTGTCGACGTCGCTCCTGAACCGAGTGGTTGCGTAAACCCAGGGAGGAGTCCATGGACCTGCACAACAGCCAGAACATCCACAAATGCGTCGCCGAGGGCATCGGCACCTTCTGGCTCACCTTCGCCGGCTGCGGCAGCGCCGTGATCGCTGTCAGCTTTCCCGACGTCGGCATCGGCCTGCTCGGCGTCTCGCTTGCCTTCGGCCTGACCGTGCTGACTATGGCCTATGCCATCGGCCACGTCTCGGGCTGCCATCTCAACCCGGCGGTTACCGTCGGCCTGGCGGCGGGCGGGCGCTTCCCGAGGCAGGACATCCTGCCCTACGTCGTCTCGCAGGTGGTGGGCGCAGTGATCGCTGCGGCCGCCCTCTACGCCATCGCGATCGGCTCCCCCACCTTCGACCTCGCCAAGGGTTTTGCCGCCAACGGCTACGGCGCGCACTCGCCCGGCCAGTACAGCCTGATCTCCGGCTTCGTGGCCGAGGTCGTGCTGACCCTGATGTTCCTGTTCATCATCATGGGCGCCACCCACGGCAAGGCGCCGGCGGGCTTCGCGCCGATCGCCATCGGCCTCGCCCTCACCTTGATCCACCTCGTCGGCATCCCGATCACCAACACTTCGGTCAATCCGGCCCGCAGCACCGGCCCGGCGCTGTTCGTCGGCGGCTGGGCGCTGGCGCAGCTCTGGCTGTTCTGGGTGGCACCGCTGATCGGTGGAATGCTCGGCGGCATCCTCTACCGCTGGCTCAGCGAAGAACCGTCCGCGCAAGTGACAGGCGTAACGCCACCGGCTCCTGCCGAGTAGTGGCGGCAAAAGGATCCTTCCGTTCGCGGCAGTGCGGAAGCCTGTCGGGACGCACGTTCAACAGGAGGACACGATGAGCATCTTCGGCAGGATCAAGTCAGCGATCTTCGGCTCCGCGGCAGAGCAGTCGCCGATAACATCGGCCGCAGCGACACCCGCGCAGGAGGTTGCCGCAGCTCCCGATTCTTCCGGGGCCGCGACAGCATCGGCTCCAACGGCCGCGTCGGCCCCGAGCGCCGCACCGATCTCGCAGGTCGATGTCGAGGCGGTGCTGACGGACCTCGCCGCGAAGAAGGGGCAGAAGCTCGACTGGCGCAAGTCGATCGTCGACCTGATGAAGCTGCTCGATCTCGACAGCAGCCTCGCCGCCCGCAAGGAACTCGCGAAGGAACTGAACTACACCGGCGACACGTCCGATTCCGCCTCCATGAACGTCTGGCTGCACAAGCAGGTCATGGCCAAGCTCGCGGCGAGCGGCGGCAAGGTGCCCGACGACCTCAAGGATTAGGACGCGTCGTGCTGCTCCACATGGGGCGGACCGCCTGACTGCGACCTTCTCCCAGCCGTTGCAGGGGGCAAGCAAGTCAAGTTGGCATAGGCCAAGTGAACTTGGCGAGGACGCCGGAGGAGGCAGGCGCCACCTCCGGCGCGTCGATTGCCGAATGGCGGAAAAGAGGCCAAGCTGCCCACCCGCGACAGTCTTGGCAGGATTCTCCATGCGTCGGTGTAACCTTTTGCCCATTCTCACGCTCGCGGCCTGCGGCGGTTTCCTTGCAGGACCTGAGGAATTGCCGTGTTCTCCTGATCGAGGATGAGTACTTCATCGCGGACGACCTCGGGCAGCGCCTGAGCGCCCATGGGGCTGTCCTCCTGGGGCCCGTGGCGACCCTCAAGAAGGCTCTTGTCATGGTGGAGACGGCCGACCGGATCGACGGTGCCGTCATCGACATCAACCTGCGCGGTGAGGCCGCCTTTTCGGTGGCCGACGCCCTGGAAGCCCGCAACGTGCCGTTCGAACGTACCGTTCGTCTTCGCGACGGGTTATGCCGCCTCGATGGTTCCAGCCTGTTATCAACACATCCCGCGATGGGAGAAGCCGTATCACTTGGAGGAACTTGTGCAGGCCCTTCCAGCGATCGTCCATCGGACCTGAGGAAGGAAAGTCGAAGGCATGCCGGAACCGCCACGGAAACCTGTGGAACCTGTCACGGCAGCGGGACTCACTGCTGTGAGCCGTGCGAAGGGAAAGGCAAGGTCGAGGGTCTCGATGGTGTCAGCCGTACCTGCAAGGTATGCGGTGGTGCCGGATGCCTGCAATGCCAGGCCTGCACCGGCACCGGGCGTGTCCAGGGCGAGCGAACTGCCGTTCCTTGGGGACGCTCCCGAGATTGCGCCTCTCTCAAGCCGCCCATGTTCCCAGGACGCCAACCACCTGGGCCATCCTGTATGGCTTCGAGATGATGATCCCGCCGGGGACAGGCTGCATCTGTTCCGCATACCCCGTCACGTAAAGGACGGGCAGATCGGGGAAGTGCTCGCGGTAAGCCCTCGCCACTGCCCAGCCGTCGGGCCCCGGCAGGCGAATATCGGTCAGCAGGGCATCAACGGCGATCCCGGCTTGCAGGAGGTTCAGCGCCTCGCCGCCGCTGGCCGCTTCCGTGACATCGAAGCCGGCATCCTCCAGTCCCAAGACAGCCATCTCACGGACGAACGGATCATCTTCCACGACCAAGACCTTCATTGTGTCCGCACTTGCTTGGTTTACGACCATGTGGAGGCTTGCAGCTTTCATCGCTCGGGTCGGCATTCAGTTCCACGGAAGCCCCCCGCGAAGATTCCCCGCATTGGAAATGAGATCCAAGGTATGCGGAGAGAGGACCGGGCGTCCCCCCGCATCCAATCACACGGGAAACCTAGGCCGGCGCGCCGTGTGTTCCAGCGATGCCATCCCGTCGACAAGACCCATCAGCTCCGCCAGGTGGTTCCTGGCCCGGTTGACCCGGCTCTTGATCGTGCCGACCTTGGTCGCCAACGCCTCGGCGGCGTCCTCGTACGACAGGCCCTCCGCACCTATGAGCAGCAGCGCCTCGCGCTGCTCGCGGGGCAGCTTGGCGAGCGCCGCATGCAGATCCTGGACCGCGAGCCTGTCCTCCTGATCCGGGACCGTGATCATCGTTGCGGCGTGGGTCCCGTCCGCATCCTCGACCTCGCGCTGCGTCCTGCGGTGGGCCGAGAGGAACAGGTTGCGCAGGATGGTGGAGAGCCAGGCCTGGAGGTTCGTGCCGGCCTCGAACTTTTCCTGCTTGCTGATGGCCTTGAGCACCGTCTCCTGCACGAGATCCTCGGCCCGGTGGATGTCACGGGTGAGCGAGATCGCGTAGGCCCGCAACGACTTCAGGCTGCCCTTGAGCTCATCCACGAAGGCCTGGTCGACCGGTTCCGTGTGGGTCCTGATGACCTGGGCCACGCGATCGAGCAGCCGGGCCAGGCTCCGAGGCATCTTCTCGTCGTCAGGATTGCCGTAGAGGGCGCGCAGTTCGCGCCCGAGATGGGTCTGGATGGCGCTGGTAAGGAAAGGGTTTGCGGCGGGGTGGGAGCGTTCGTCGGGGATGCACTGTGTCATCGCCAAACAGATGTGACAGGCCAGGCTGTTTTCAACCGAGAAAGAAGGACGCGGGAGCGGGCATCGCCGGCGTCGAAGTCGATGCCGCCCATGACAAGGGCCACCTGGAGCCATCCGTGAGGCCATGCGGTGACGGAAGCATGCGGATTGCCGGTCGCGAACACCGCGTCAGCTTGCGGGCTCGCGATGGCCGACAGGAGTTCGCTTACGGTCTGTTAACCATGTGCGGCGATGATCCCCCGCAACGGCAGGAAGGATCGTCCCGCCGCTGGTACCAGAGTATGGATAGGCAGACTCATGTGTAACGAGGGACGTCCGGACCAGAAGCTCGCAGCGCCGCCCCTTGCCCCTGATGCACGGAAGCATATCGGAGCCCAGCTCCAGGTAGTCTTCGCAGGCATCGAGGGCGAGCCGATCCCCAATGATCAGATCGACCTGTTGCTCGCGTTGCGGCGCGTCGAGCGTGAGCTCGGGCGGAAGGAGCCCTGACCCGCTCGTTGTCGTCTGCGCCCCCGCGTTCGGAACACCCGGAGCCGCCGCCCGGATCATGGAGCCCGTCGGTTCCGGCCGTCAGCGCCGCGCATCCCGCACCAGGCCATGGACGAAGCCCAGCTTCCCGACGACCGGCGGACTGATGATGAACGGATAGAGGTCGGGCTGGCCCATGCAGCGGTTGAGGCTGTTGAGGGCGAACGTGAGCGGCAGCCAGTCATCGACAATCCGTCGGATGTCGGCCCCTTGGTCCGGATCGATGCCGAAGTCGGCCGACAGCGTGCCGCTGTCGTCCAGCGGCGGGCCGACCCGGATGCCGAAGGCCCCCGCCATCTCGATCGTATCGACGATGTGCAGGTAGTGCGCCCAGGTCTCGGCGAAATCCTCCCAGGGATGCACCGTCGCATAGGCCGAGACGAAGCGCTCCTGCCAGTCGGCCGGTGCTCCTGCGTGGTAGTGGCGCTGCAAGGCCTCGCCGTAATCCTCCCGCTCATCCCCGAAGACGGCCCGGCAGGCCTCGAGCCGGCCGCCATCGCGCACGAGCAAATCCCAGTAGTGGTGGCCGACCTCATGCCGGAAGTGGCCGAGCAGGGTGCGGTACGGCTCGCCCATGGCCGTGCGGCGCCGCTCGCGCTCGAGATCATTGGCCTCGCTGAGCGCGATGGTGATGAGACCCTCATCATGCCCGGTCATCACCTGAGGGCCATCGCTCGCGGGCGGCTCGGCCAGGAACTCGAAGACCAGCCCATGCTCCGGATCCTCGGCCCGTGTTTTCAGAGGCAATCGAAGCTGGAGCAGGGTGTAGAACAGCCGATGCTTCGCCAGTTCCATCACACGCCAGGCGGCGAGGTTGGCCGGGACCGACGGGTCCGGGACGACGCCGTTGTGCCGACAGGCGGTGCAGTACGCCTCGTCCGAGGTGGCCGGGACGAGCCAGTTGCAGGCATCGAACTCGGCATTGGCGCAGAAGCGGTATGCGCTCTCGGGCTGGGCCAGCGCACGCCAGGTCGTGTCGCCGTCGGGTTCCAGCGCAGAGAGCGTGCCGGCATCGGGCAGGTAGCCGAGGCGATGGCCGCAGCGCTCGCAGGCGCGGTTCTCGAAGTAGAGGAGATGGCCGCAGGCCTGGCACTTGAAGAGCTTCATCGGGGCATTCCTTGTACTGACGGTCCGAGGCACGGAGGAATCCTTCGCACCCGGTTCCGCTCCTTGAAGGGCCAAGCGGCAAGCGTCGTGGATCGACTCGGACATCGGCAGACGAAAGGCCGGATCACTCGGATCCGGCCTTGAGAGGTTGAGCAGGCACTTCTGATGCGGGCGGCGCCTATGCCGCCTTCACATTGACCCGGGCCTCGGCCAGCCGGGTGAGAAGGGCATCGGTTTCCTTCTCCTCCTGAAGGGTCTGGTCGAGCAGGGTCACGGCCTCGGTCAGCCCAAGCTCCTGGGCCCACGTCTTGAGCGTGCCGTAGCGGGTGATCTCATAGTGCTCGACAGCCTGGGCCGCAGACAGGATGCCGGCATCGAGAGCGGGACTGTCGGCGAAGTCCTCCATGATCTCGGTGCCCTCGTCGATGATCCCCTTGATCGCCTCGCAGGTTACGCCGCGCGCGGGTTTCCCGAGGAGTTCGAAGATCTGCTCGAGCCGCTCGATCTGCCCTTGCGTCTGCTCGCGATGGGTCTGGAAGGCAGCCTTGAGTTCGTCCGACTCCGCCCCCTTGGCCATCTTCGGCAGGGCCTTCAGGATCTGCTTCTCGGCGTAGTAGATGTCCTTCAGGGTGTGGAGGAACAGGTCGTCGAGCGTCTTCTGTTTCACGGCCATGAAAGGTCTCCTGGATACGGGCTGGAGGTGGGTTGGCTTGAACTGCTGCGATCAACGGCACGGCTTTACGGAAGTTCCGGAATGGAATGTGGAGAAGCCGGAGCAAGGGAGCCGATGCCCTCCGAGCCGCTGCCGCGTCGCCGGAACGGGTCGCCGATGCCAAGCGGACGCACAGGTTCGTGATTCCTTTCGGGTTGTTGAAGGTTTCGGACAGCCGTCCGATCGGGGAATCCCAGGGCAGCGATCCCGGTTACATCAATGGCCAAGCCTGGCGCGTTTCCCGCATTCCGGAGATCGCACTTCCGTCATGACCACCGCCACTCCCCCGCCTCAGGACCCGCAGGAGCGCCGAACCCTCTCCGCGACGGTCACCATGCTGGCCATCGTGGCCGGTTGGGCGCTGGCACGTCATGTCATCGTCGGGAACGGACGCCCGGGAAGGGCGGTCGGGCACGGGAGCGGTCAGGTCGATGCGGGCCGACCGGGTCAGGATCGCGGCCGGCGGCATGCGCCTTCCGCGGCGGCAGGCGAGAAGGGGCGGGGACGCGAAGCCGACACGCCGACGCAGATCCCGACGCTCGGCTGGAAGGACATCCTGTGGCGTACCTGGGAGGAGTTCGGGCAGGATCGGATCATGTCCGTGGCAGCAGGCGTGACCTACTATGCCCTCCTCGCGATTTTTCCGGCGATCGCGGCACTGGTGTCGATCTACGGGCTCGTCGCCGACCCGGCCACGATCCAGGACCACCTCAATGCCCTCTCGGACGTGCTGCCCGGCGGCGCGCTCGACATCATCCGTGAGCAGGTCACCCGCATCGCCTCGCAGGGCGGCGGCACCTTGGGCTTCAGCTTCGTCTTCGGCCTGGCGATCTCGCTGTGGAGCGCCAATGCGGGCATGAAGGCGGTCATCGATGCCCTCAACATCGTCTACGACGAGGAGGAGAAGCGCGGCTTCGTGCAGCTCAACCTCCAGTCGCTGGCGTTCACGCTCGGTGCCATCGCGTTCATTCTCCTGACCCTGGCCGCCATCGTCGTGTTGCCGGTCGTCCTCGACTTCATGGGCCTGGGCAGCGGGGTCGAGTGGCTGCTCGCGCTGGCCCGCTGGCCGCTCCTCCTCGCCGTAGTGGTGGCGGGGCTGGCCGTGCTGTACCGCTACGGCCCGAGTCGTGACAAGGCCGAGTGGACGTGGGTGACGCCGGGCGGCATCGTGGCGGCCCTGCTGTGGCTCGTCGCGTCGATGCTGTTCTCCTGGTACGTGGCAAACCTCGGCAGTTACAACGAGACCTACGGCTCGTTGGGAGCCGTCATCGGCTTCATGACCTGGATCTGGATCTCGAGCATCGTCGTGCTGATGGGCGCCGAGATCAACGCCGAGATGGAGCACCAGACCGCCAAGGACTCGACCGTGGGCCCGGATCGGCCGATGGGCAGCCGCGGTGCGACGATGGCCGACACGGTCGGCGCGGCGAAGGCCTGACGGGCGGACCTGACCCGCGAGCGGCAGGACCGAGGCGGGCATGGCCTGCCCGTGCTGCGTGGAGCGCATTCCGAGGGACTTGCGGCGACGGGACTCCCGACACTTCAAGAGACCTTCTCTCCCGTCACCGTGTCGGGAAGATCGCCTTCCAGTCGCGTTTCATGCTGACGACCGTCCAGCCGCGCCGGCCCGCCCCGTCGAGGGCCTTGTCGAGCCGTCCGACATGGGACTGACGGTCGTAGGCGACCTCCCGCTCCGCATCGTCGTGATGGACGATCCCGAGGAAGCGGGGGCCATCCCCGGCCGCTGTCCATTGCAGCATCTGAAGGTCGCCATCCGAGTTGCCGAAGGCCAGGATGGGTCGGCGGCCGGCGAAGCGGTTGATGCCGACCGGTTTGCCTGGCCCGTCGTCGATGAACTCGACCTTGGGCTCCTTGACCAGCTCGGGCTTGCCGTCCGCCCCGATCCGGAACGTCACCACGCCCGACGAGCCAACGACCTGCTCGGGCGGGATGCCGTAGGTCCGCTTGGCGAAGACGCGCATGAACTCGACGCCGCCGCCCGAGACGATGAAGGTCTTGAATCCGTTGGCCCGCAGGTACGCGAGGAGTTCGAGCTGCGGCTGGTAGACGAGCCTGTCATAGGGCTGGTCGAACCGCGGGTGGCGGGCCGAAGCTAGCCGGCTGCTTTGAGTTTTGACACAGGCTCGACCGAGGGTGTGTCAAAACGCGGACGGGCCGCTTCGTGGAGCAATTTAATTTCTTGCAAGCGTGGGTAGACCGGGGATTCCCGGCATATGAGCGTGCACTTGTACAAATAGTTCGTCGAGGCGGGGCGTGTTCGAGTTTTGACACAGGCTCGACCGAGGCCGTGTGGAAACGTGTTTGCCTGCGTGCGGATGACGGGCTCTGTTTCGCGGGTGCCGTGATGTGCGCATGGGCTGGCGTGTGGCGTCAGGCTTCGAGAGCCTTCAGCAGGGGCCCG
>NZ_JBVVAK010000143.1:17890-18731 GCF_055792825.1 Microvirga sp. GN3 | reverse complement strand
CAACCCATCTTCACCGCCTCGATACCATGGCGGCGTGGAAGGCTGCAGCCTGCGTTGCCGCTTGAGTTAAACAAGCAGCAAAGTTTGCCTTAACTCGTCCGACTTCGGTTAACGTGACAAGCCCCGCGATAGTTACTCTCTTCTGTCATTCCTGTCCTCGGCGGTAGCGCAAGCGACCGAGGTAGGTAGGGTCTGTCGCCCACGAGGAAATGGCCAATGTGCTCCAGTTGAGGATCTTTCCGGACATGGCCTATCAGGGATCGCCCTGCCTTACTCTTGGTTAACCCTTCTTCCAATCGGGCTCTTTGGACCGGGAGCCTCTATCGCCTGGCGCAGTTCTCTCGGCAGTTAGGTTTCCGAGGATCATCCGATGACCAGGAACTCTCTCTACCTCGCCGCGCTCTCCACGCTCTTGCTGTCGGCGGCCTGGCAGCCGACGCAGGCTGCCAGCTTCGACTGTGCCAAGGCCGCGGCACCCGACGAAAAGACCATCTGCGCCGATCGTCAGCTCAATGATGCAGACGTCGAGATGTCCGTCCTCTACACCCAGCTCAAGCCGCTTCTTGGCATGGGCGCCCGCGGCGACATGGAGGATGAGCAGGCCGCCTGGCTCAAACGGCGGGCCAACTGCGGAGATGATCGTGCCTGCGTGAGCAAGGCTTATGACGACCGGATCCGCCAGCTGCGGAATGGATTTGAGGCGCTCGCCAAGCGGGGACCATTCTGACCACAGCCGACATGGACCTTCACCCGACAAGATCCGACCCATCGCCATTCCATCACATTGGATCGGCAGGGTCTCCTCTCTCATGCGTGAGGAGACGCTCGATGGCCACGTCGC
>NZ_JBVVAK010000143.1:0-17880 GCF_055792825.1 Microvirga sp. GN3 | reverse complement strand
GTTACTCTCTTCTGTCATTCCTGTCCTCGGCGGTAGCGCAAGCGACCGAGGTAGGTAGGGTCTGTCGCCCACGAGGAAATGGCCAATGTGCTCCAGTTGAGGATCTTTCCGGACATGGCCTATCAGGGATCGCCCTGCCTTACTCTTGGTTAACCCTTCTTCCAATCGGGCTCTTTGGACCGGGAGCCTCTATCGCCTGGCGCAGTTCTCTCGGCAGTTAGGTTTCCGAGGATCATCCGATGACCAGGAACTCTCTCTACCTCGCCGCGCTCTCCACGCTCTTGCTGTCGGCGGCCTGGCAGCCGACGCAGGCTGCCAGCTTCGACTGTGCCAAGGCCGCGGCACCCGACGAAAAGACCATCTGCGCCGATCGTCAGCTCAATGATGCAGACGTCGAGATGTCCGTCCTCTACACCCAGCTCAAGCCGCTTCTTGGCATGGGCGCCCGCGGCGACATGGAGGATGAGCAGGCCGCCTGGCTCAAACGGCGGGCCAACTGCGGAGATGATCGTGCCTGCGTGAGCAAGGCTTATGACGACCGGATCCGCCAGCTGCGGAATGGATTTGAGGCGCTCGCCAAGCGGGGACCATTCTGACCACAGCCGACATGGACCTTCACCCGACAAGATCCGACCCATCGCCATTCCATCACATTGGATCGGCAGGGTCTCCTCTCTCATGCGTGAGGAGACGCTCGATGGCCACGTCGCTGTTCGCGGAAGACGAGATCACGGCCTGGGCCCAGCAGCTCGCCGACGAGCAGGGGCTAATATCGCTAAGGCACTTTGGCGTGAGATTCCCGATTTTGAAGCAGCCATTGACATCTTGGCGTGAGACTCTGAGGCCTTGGAACCTCAAGTTAACTCTGCCCATGCAAGACGGCTTCGGGAAATTCCCCTGCCTTGCTCTATTCCGGCTAACCCGATGCGCTGTTTGGCATTGAGCAGCGATCAAACGCTCCGAGTGACTGTTGCCCCGCCAGGCTCACTTCGCTCCAAATCAAGACAACGTTTGTGCGCCGAAGTCTCAGGTTAAATGCTCAACGGGAACGAGAATCTCGCGTTAAATGCCCAAGCTTCTGTCTCAGCCCCACTATCAAGTCACTGAAGTCGTTGAATCGGCTATCTCACGCCAAGATGCTTAGTGACAGCCGTTTCCCGAAGCAAGTCCAACATGGGTCCGTACAAATAATTGTTGAGCGCTTATCGGTAGCCTGATGCCTGCAACTCGAACAGTTCGGCATAGCGCCCGCCGGATGCGACGAGGTCTTCGTGTGCACCAGCTTCCGCAACGCGCCCATTCTCAAGAACAAGGATGCGATCAGCCATGCGGACTGTCGAGAAGCGGTGCGAGATCAGGATCGCGGTCTTGCCGCGGCTAAGGTCGCGGAACCGCTGGAAGACATCGTACTCCGCTCGGGCATCGAGAGCAGCCGTCGGCTCATCGAGGGTCAACACGTCGGCCTCGCGCATGTAAGCCCGTGCGATCGCGATCTTCTGCCATTCGCCTCCGGACAGGTCTGAGCCCTCATGAAACCTCTTTCCCAGTGGTTGGTCGTAGCCTCGGGGCAAACGGGCGATAACGGGATCTGCAAGGCTTCGCTCCGCCGCGTGCTGGATGCGGTCGCGATCGTCAGATGCCTCAATACGACCTGCTCCAATGTTCTCGGCCGCCGTGAAGTGGAATCTTACAAAGTCCTGGAAAATGATGCCAATATGACCTCGGAGATCTGCCAAGTCGTAGTCACGCAGGTCGCGCCCGTCGAGAAGAATGCGTCCCTCGGTCGGATCGTAGAGTCTGGCGAGAAGCTTCACGATCGTGGTCTTTCCAGCTCCGTTCTCGCCGACTAACGCCACGACCTCACCGGCCTGCAGCGTCAGGTTGAGGTCACGGACCGCCCATTGGTCTGAGTCCGGGTACCGGAATCCTACATTCTCGAATTCGATGCCTGATTGCAGGGGCCGCGGGAACGGATACGCATTTGGCCGTGATGCGATGCCCGGTCGGACATCGAAGAATGAGAATAGGTCCTCCAGGTACAGCGCCTGACCTGCAATCTGTGAAAACCCCAGCAGCAATCCCTCTAGGAGCCCCCGCAGCCGTAAGAATGACCCGGTCAGAAATGTCAGGTCGCCAATACTGAATTCACCCCGAACCGTCCGCCATACAATGAGAGCATAGGCCAGGTAGTACGCCAGGGACGCGAGCGCTGCAAAGAGCCCGCCCCAGGCTGCTCGGCGGATGGCAAGCCACCGGTTGTCGGTATACATGCGTTCCGCAAATGCTTGGAAGCGTCCAACCAGGAAGGAGTTGAGGCCAAATAGCTTGATCTCCTTGGCGGTCTCGACGCTGGAGCCAAGATAGCGAATGTAGTCGAGTTGCCACCGCTCCGGTGTGCGGAAATAGTTGAGCCGATATCCTTGTGCGTTGAAGTGAACCTCACCGAGAAAAGCCGGCAGGAGAGCAAGAAAGATCAGGCCAAGCAGCCATGGCGCATAGGCGATCAGACCGGCCGCGAGAGGGAGGATGGTGAGAACATCCTGTACCTGACCGAAAACCTGGGTCAGGAGGGTGGTTCGGCCGGTGACCTGACGGCGCGCACGCTCCAAGCGGTCCTGCTGATCACTGCTCTCGAACTGTTCGAGATCAAGCGTCGTCGCATGTTCCATCAGGCGCACGCTGGCGAAGTTGCTGTAGCGTTCGGACAGGAGACTATCGACAAGGGTGCTGGCTCGGCCGAGAAGATCGGCAGCAATGGCCAAGGCCAGTTCCAGCACGATCAGCCCGCCGAGCGCGTTGAGTCGGCCGCTGTCAATCCAATCGGCGAGGGTCAACCCTGGTGAGGGCAATCTTATCTGGGCGACAACCTCGTCGATGATGAGCTTGCCGACATAAAGCACTAGGATGGGAAGCGCCGCGCGAGCCAGCCGCAGCCCGAGGCTAGCGGCCGTGAGGGCCGGGCTCGCCAGCCACACCAGACGAAACAGGGATGGAAGGTGACGAAGGGCGCCCAGCCGCTCGCGCAAGGACAGGCTGGAGGGTACAGCTGAATTGGCCATGCTCTAAAGATGGGGTCGTCAGCTCAGCCGGCGAGCCGCGCTACAGCTCTCGAAGTTGGGATATCTTCTGACGCGGTGCGGCTGGTTTCCTCATGGCCACCGGGCTGTCGCGGAGACTCTGTTGCATTAACCTGTCAAGCCACAGGATGTAGTGGCGATTGCGGCCAGAAGGCATACTACGGAGTGTGCCTCACGCAATTTATGCAACAGTGCCTCTATCCCTGGCATCGGGCAACCTCATAGTGGGACACCAGGATGCACCATTTCGGGGGCTGGCAGGTTACGTACTCGCAATATTGGTCGCGATCTTATTTTCCAGGTCGTAGAGAATGCCGCCCACCATACCACTCGGCTCAAGAAGGCCAGCCTCGTAGGAGCGAAGGAAGTGGTCGATGTTGTTGCGCAACAAGGGCCTGTTTTCGGCGACAGTGTTCCGATGATCCCACACGTCCCACGCCAGAAGGCCGAGAGTGACTGCCCCTCCTGTGAGAGCGCCCCACGAGCCAGCGGCTGCCGCAACACCTCGCGTTGCCGCCTGCCGCCCCAAGACCGCAGCACCCTGGCGTGCGACTGAGGCTGTGAGAGCCCCGGTTGCGCGGGTCGCTCCCGCAACAACGGCAGTCCGAGCGAGTTGAGCCGACACGACGGGCGCTAGGTTCGTCACCACCGTTGCGCCACTCAGAACCAAGCCCGCCGAAAACGTTTTGAGCGTCAAGGGCACGCTGCGCCCTCCCTCTGTCTGGCTCACCGTCGTGGCGATGCTGTCCAGGTAGGCATCCCACTGTGCGGGTGGAATCTCATACTGGTTGGAAATGCGGTGCAGATGATCCTGAAGAGAGGTGAGGAACACGGTCACGGACTGCCTGGAGATCCTTTGCAGTTCCTCGTCGAGGAGGCCGGCCGGGATGACGCGCAGGCCGAATTCCTGGGCGATCTGAGCTTGCAGATCCCCGTCAGCGTCCCCGCCCGTCACCCAACTCGTGGCTGCATTGACAGCATATCCCCACGCGAGGCGCTGCTGCGTGAAATAGCCAAAATATCAGTCCAGGAACTCGCCATCGACCTTGCCCATCATGCGGGCGTGCAGTTTGCCGAGTTCCACGCGGGCATGGCCGAGCCCCTCCTCTCGGGCGTTCGCAATCGCTTGGCGAAGCTGTGGCGTGAGACGGGAGAGGTCGATGGGTTGGATGATGGCCTGCTCGCGCCCTCGATGCTCAGGCGGCGTGCTTGCCCACGGCACGATGTGCTGGAACATTGGCGCGGTCGTCACAATGACAACGGTGCTTGCAAGACACGTGCTGATTAATGCCAAACGGTCCAAAGCGCGCATGGGCCTGCTCCGTTGAATAGGGCCCGTAAAACAATACGGCCAAATTCGGCTGGTTTCCACAGCGTCCCCCGAATGATCAAGAATTGGGTTTGCCGTCTCATCAACCGGGCTTGCAATCGAGAGCATGAGGTTTCGTGGGGCAGGCAGTGAGAGGGTTGCCTCCGGGAGGCTGCGACCAAGCCAAATCGACCGCGGTGCAATAACAGCTAAGGCTACGGGCGATGTGGTTGCCCCACGTTTCCTTATGCTCTCCTACACGGCCGAGGAAACGGATGCTCTTGTTCAAGCCGCCCGCGAAAGGGACGAGGCACGGCAACGTGCCTGGGGGTCAGAAGACGAAAAACATCACACGGGGATCTACTCCGGATGCTGACCCTTAGGTTCCGTCCGGACTGTTTCGGTCCGCTTCACCACACCCCGCCTTTCCGCTCACGCGAGCGGGGATGCGGCCCCGCTTGAAGACAATCAGTATTGTGCGACGTGTCCTCCGGGAACGCTGACCCGCTTGGAAGGATTGTATCTTCGGTCCGACTGTGGAGGCGCCCATGATTGGCTTCAGGATTTCCGCAGCAGCAGTGTTCCTGGCAAGCCTCACTCTGTCCGTTGCCGCTGCCGAGAGCACGACAACCGAGAACACTATTTCTGATACCACGTGGCAGCATCACCTCTGGTTTCAGAAGTTCGATACGATAACCGATCCGGCAGTAACCGGCTCCATTGCTCCTCAGGCCCTTTCGGGAACAGGCACGAGCCGTCCAGAATGCGTTCCAACAGGACTGACGTTCAGCGATCCCCCGCTTGCGGATTGGCGGATCGGGTCCTGCTCATAATGATGCACAGGCGGCGAAGCGGGCATGCTCTACAGTCCTTCTCAACGTGAGAAGGATACGGACTCATGCATGTATTCGGAGCCTTTGAACGGCACTGTTGCAGTAACTTGGACTAGGCACAATGAACCCTGTCGAACGGGTCGCTCAGGCCGCAAGACCGAAGAGCTGATTGACGAGACGGACTTCTCCTGTCGCTCGACGGTCCCGCTGGATGCAAGGTCCGCGGCGGATCATGTGCATGATTTCAAAACCCTTCAGGGTCGCGGCAGCGGCTTTCATTGTCTGAAAGCCGCGCGTCGGACGGATCACGCGCTTGAGCGCACTATGATCCGCCTCAATGATGTTGTTCAAGTATTTCGAGGTGTGGTGCTCCACACCATTCGACAGCAGCCCTTCATTCTGCAGGCGCAGGATGGCCGTGGCATACGACGCCAGTTTATCCGTCGTGATAGATGATGGCGGGTAGTTGCTCATCGCCTCGAGGGCTTTACGCAAGAAGCGGTAAGCGGCGCTGGTATTACGGCGATCGGACAGCATGAAGGCGATCAACTGACCGTGCTTGTCGACCGCACGGAACAAGCATTTCCAGTTGCCGCCTACGCGGACATAGGTCTCGTCCACCCTCCAGGAACCTGAGCGAGGTCCTTGGTAGAATCGGAGCCGCTTCTCGATCTCCGGAGCATAGCGCTGAACCCAACGGAAGATCATGGATGGGTCAACGGCAATCCCGCGTTCCTGCATCATCTCTGCGAGATCGCGATAGCTGATCCCATACTTACAGTACCAGCGCACGCATAGAAGGATGGTCGTAACCGGTAAGCGGCGGCGCTTGAACAGAGACAACCGGACGGCTCCTCGACTGGCCACTCCGAATTACACCGCCAAAGTTAATGCAAAGAAGCCCAGCGCCGGCTCTGTTCCCGATTAAACCGCCTCGGGCCAGTGTGAATTGTCGAGTATCCGACTGACGAGGCACTGTTGTCGGCCTACAAGGTGAGGCAGTTTTCCGCCTGCCGTCCTCCACGATTTCGAGGCCGTCTTTGCCGCAATTTCACGCTACCTACAAAATCGTCGGCCGCGATGGTACTTGGTTGATTTTCTGCGACGATAAGCTTGTTGGAGGCTTTGTAGGAAGGTCCCAGGCAGAGTTGTTTGTTTTTGAGCGCGTTGAGGCCAGATGTGCTGAGCAAAAGGCGTCTAAAATCCTGATCGAAGACGAACTAGGCTGCGAGGAACACCATTGCCGCTGCTTCGAGGAAGCGCCTCCCGAAACACTGCTGTCTTAAGACAGAAACCCAGACAACCCTGCCACCGCTTGTTCGCCGTTCTATGTTGATTTCTGCGAATTACGCGAACATTCTTCCTACTCCCGAAGAAGTGGCTGCCAGCCGCGGATTTGGCTGTCGGAGCACAAGCGCGGGGGATCTCCGAAGATCTGCCAATAGCCCATGAGTCCTCGAGGGCTGAAGATCCAAAATCCCACGGTCAGAGGAAGAACAGGCGGGTCATCGTCCTCAACCATCCAGAGGATCACGGGCGTTCCGTCGCGTGGCGCGGTGCTGATTGGGGACCAGTTGCCACTCATGGCTTTTTCCCCATCAGCGGAAGCGCCATGTTCCTCGGCGATCTGCTCGATGGCCTGCGCAAGATCGGCTTCGGCTTGGCTCAAGGCCTGCGAGCGAGTGATTTCGGCGCGGGTCTGCTCAATGACCTGATTGGTCAGTTCAATCGTCTCCTCGACTGCCGCATCGAGAGATTGCATGTTCTGTTCAGCCATGTTTCTGGGCTACGCGCCCAGTGGGGCCAATCCTTGGCAATTACAGATCGCGATAGCCCCACCGCTGCTTCGCCCGGGCGACGGCCTCCAGAGCCTCGCCGCCTCGACCTCGTAGGCGGACGACGTTCCATACTCGACCTTATCGGAAATTCTGGACTATCTTCTCGCGCGTCCGCGAGGCTGATAAAGCTAGGCAAGCTCGGGGATAACCCATGCAAGATGAGCGTTATGCCTTGTTTCGAAATGAGAGAAGGAGCCGCATCATCCTGCTCCTTCTCGCCCTTCTGAGCGTGGGCCTCCTGGCTTTGGTGGCCGGATACCTGTTCTTCAATTTGTCCTTTGATCCATACAGCCCCGGCCGGTTCCTCTGGTAGCCTTTCCGCCTCATGAACTTTTGAGCGGCCGAGCCTCTCCGCGCTGTTCTCTGCTTGTCAAAAAGGGCATTATCGGAATTAGGCCGCATGGCCTAGGTGACATTCCAAGCCTCCAGCCTGATCTTGCCTGGAGCACTGTGCATCCAAGCCGAGAGAGCAGTTGTGGAACGACGCTTATCAGTCGCACTTGTGGGAATATTTATTGCGCCCTTGGTCGGCGTAGTGGCTGTATTGGCTGAAGTTGGGTTCGACCGGTGGAGCAGTTGGGGCCAGTGGGGCATACTGGGCATATCGGCCTACTATCATCGTTGGTTCTACTGGCTCCCAGTGGCTCTTGGGGCGATTTTCTGCCTCCTACTTCCTATCAATCCGTGGGCACGGATTGGGATCGTGATGCTCTACACGCCAGTTGTAGCCTTCGGGTATGTTTTAGTTCTGCTTACGTTGGGGTGTTTGCTTTTTAGTCAGTGTCCCTAGCGCAGGCATGTGCCAACCGCGAGTTTATAACGGTTCCATAAACGGCCTTCTCGGAAATTTGCAGTCATTCACGCGTGGCGCGGCCCGGGCCCGATGGACACGAGGCTCAACGAAAAGGAACCCGAGATGCCAGAGGGTGGGAGAAGCATCTCAGGTCCCGTGTGCTGTTGGCCGCTAACTCAACGACCGCTGACAAGGAAGGTTTCACCTTCGCCTCAGGCCAGAGATGCGGAGCGGGTGGGACGGTGCTGCCCCGCCGCCAAACGAGGTGGTTCCTCGATGTCGCCTGCTTCACCCGCAATACGTCCAGTTTAGCCTCAGGCTTCTCCAACGTGAGGCCGCCTTTCGAGGGAGTTCGGGCAGATTTTCGAGGTAGCTCGGGCCGAGAGCTGTGATTGTCGCTCAAGGTTCATCACGCCGCTTATCGGAAACTACGCTCCTATCTGATCAACCATTAAGAGGGGGTCGTCCGGCTCGGCCATGAGCTCTATTCTGCTCCTCATAAAACCGGGGTGCAGGATTAGGATGAGAACCGCCCGCGTCAGGCTGTCGGCCGATGCCAGCATGGGCGAGTTAATTACTGTCATGTCGGAAGGGCACCCCGACAGCGTCGACATCCTGTTCCTTGTCTTCCAGCACGCGACGTTCCCAGCAGCGGTCCTCCTCGACCTGGATGATATGAACATGCGTGGCAAGCAGATCTGGCTCGCCTTCCATCAAGTTTGTGACGGGCGGATCACCCACTTCATCCTCCGTGTCACCTACCGGGATGTAGCTCTGGTAAGTACCGTGAATGCGCTGACTCTCGGAGAGCGCGAACAAGCAGTTTGTCATAGCGGCAGCGAGCAACACTTAGGTCAGAAATTTTCCTTCCGTAGCTCGCGACCCAACTCAGTGCCATAAAGGGGCTTATCGGAAGCCAATCGAGGGGCTTTCCGCGCGCGTCAATGTTCTTGCCTGAAGCAAAAGGCGGATCGCGAACGATTGTGTACAGGGTTTTCTTCGCAACTCCGTCAGCAGAGCCTCGGTGATCCATCAACAGTATCGACAATGTGCGAACACCTATAAGTCCGGCATTCGGGAGCAAAAGCCACCAGGCTTGATCTAACCCTGTCAGGGTCCATTCCTGTCGAAGGCCGGAGCTGACTTGAGCTGATCCGCGGGGATCATCACAATGATCTTGCCGGGCGTGAGAACGCGGCTGATCTGCATCTCGCTTCTCGCCTTCTGTCCTTCGGCGGTGCTCGCAGGCAATCCCTCGCTTTGGATTGTTCCGGTCGTTGCCGTCATGCCGACAGGATCGATCTCAACCGCGTGGACCGGAACCGCAACTGCCCGGCTGCCGATGCCTGGAGTGCCGCTCACCTTGACGATATAGGCGGCCACCTTGCCGTCATGGTTCAGCACAACGTCCTCGATCTCACCGATGGTCTTGTTGTCGGTCCCAACGGCATTCTGGCCAATGACATCCGTGAGGCGTAGAACGCCCTGGCTCCCTTCCTGAGTGATGAACCGACTGTCCGCGGGTCGAGCATCCGTCGAACCAATGGGGAGCTGCGCATTGCCTGCGGGAGGAGCTGGAGGCTGCCCCTGAGCGATGGCTATGGAGGCCAGCAGAGTGGAGGAGAGCAGGCCGGTGGCAAGCAACTTTGTTTTCATGGACGATCTCCTTCAGGGACGATCTTCCGAGGACCATGTCCGGCTAACGCAGCGCGAGTCGCTTGGTTCTGCCGGGGACAGGGCTGATCAACCGTAGGCATTCCAGGCCCGCATGAGCCTCGCCCTTGTTTCCTTGTCCATGACGTCCCTGGCCTTGCGGTTGGCCGCAATGATCGGGCACGTGGGGCACGGCTTTCCTTCGCATCACACCCAGTCGGTGGCGAAAGCGCCGAAAACCGGAGGCCACCGGACGCACTCAGACTTGATCAAGTCTGGCGGCTATTGCTGATGAACGTCGCATCAACGGCACCTTGCATCTCACGAGAGCTGCCGGAACTGGCAGAGTGAGTTCCTGTCCATCGCGGTGCTGCTGGTGCTCGGCATCGACCTGCGCGATCGCGGCTCACCGGAGTCGAAGCCTGTCGCGGCCCCGCATGCCACCAGGCTTGATCGCGCTCGGTCAGGTTTGTCTTCGGGACCGGACCTGAAGGACCGGCCACTGCGTTTTCATCCTGATCACGGATCAAGGGCTAACCATCCCGCACGGAGGGAGGTGCTCATGAGACGAACCACGTATTACGTGTTCCACTCGGCAACGGCCCCTGACCTGCGTGGCATCACCGGCGATCCGGACGGTGCGACGCTCCCTGCCTCGGACGGGCCCTGGACCCTGGAGCAGCAGATCGCCCCGGATGAGCCTTGGCCTCTGGACGTCGTCCAGTCCGTCGTCGCATTCGGGATCGTGGAGAATGGCTGCTATCTCTGGGGCCCGATCCCCCAGCACGCGTCATCCAAGCCCGTCATCGAGAGCGACCGTGTCGAGGGCACCGCGGTGTCCGATCTCCAGGGGCACCGGATCGGCACCATCAAGCGGTTGCTGATCGAGAAGGTAAGCGGGCGAGTGGTTTACGTCGACGTGACCTTCGGCGGTTTCCTGGGATTTGGGGTCCACCATCACACCATCCCCTGGGCGAAGCTCTCCTATGACACCCAGCTTGAGGGCTATCGCACCGACATCACCGAAGAGCAGGTCCGCGGCGCTCCCGCCTTCTACGGCGATGACGAGGTCTGGCCCGACACGAAACGTGAACAGGAGATGCGGGACTACTGGCGTGACTTACCCACGGGCCGGTCTGAACCGCCGTAACCAAGCCTGACAGAGGCACTCAAGAGGAGGAAGCCATGAAAGTCAGTGAAGTCATGACACGGGACGTCCGGCTGATCGAGCCGACCCAGACCATCCGCGATGCGGCGAAGCTGATGGCCGAACTGGATGCCGGCATCATGCCGGTGCGCGAGGGTGACCGGCTGGTCGGCATGACCACCGACCGCGACATCGCGATGCGGGCCGTCGCCGAAGGCAAGGGACCCGACACAGCGATCCGCGAGGTGATGACCGAGGACGTGAAGTACTGCTACGAGGATGACGACACCGAGGACGTGGCCCGCAACATGGCCGACATCCAGGTTCGCCGCCTGCCGGTGCTCGACCGCGACAAGCGCCTGGTCGGCATCATCTCGCTCGGCGACATGGCGGTGACGGATGAGGCCGGCAAAGCCGGCGAGGCGGTCGCCGGCATCTCGCAGCCGGGTGGCCAGCACAGCCAGACCGGCGGATCGCGCACGTGAGTTGGTATACGGGGAGGGGCCGTCACAGAGTCCCTCCCCGGTGATCTGATGACGTCCGAGAGACAGGCTGACTGAGGACAATGCCGTCGACGGCCTTCTGTTTTTCGGCGCGACCAAGTGGGCCGGGAGGCGCTCAATGATCTGGGCACGCAGGATCATCGCCCCGGGCGAGTGGAACGAGGCCCAGGATCAGTTCGAAAGCCTGTTCGTGAAGCTCGGGTGCCCGGGCCAGATGATGCTGGTGGCCACCTCCGGCCCCGGTGCCACGACGCTCTACGCGAGCCTCCCGAATGCGGTTCTTCTGACCACATTAGCAGGGTTCGAGCGGACCGGTGACGGCGAGCTCCCGGCCGAAGCCTCGCTCCTCGTCGGCCATCCCCACGCCTTCGAGAAACGCTTCAGATATCCCAAACGGCCGTCCCTGTGAGAAGCCCAGGAGGCAAGGTTTTGAACAGGTCAGGGGGACGGCTGCGTGAGCTTGCCACAGGCTTGTAGGTTGATGCTGTCGATTCACGCTTCATGATGGGACTGGCGGTCGCTGACAGATCAATGGCTTAGCTGAGACCGTTGTGCAAAACATGGCATTTCATTTGAGACCATTTGCATCTCATGTGAGACTGCCTGACCAGTTCGTTGACTCTACCTTCCCGCATGAACGGGTTCTCCCGCGCTGAAGAGCCGACGAAGAGTTCCAGGCCCTCATGACAGCCATCTTACGGAGCGTTCCGCTTCGACAGCCTCTTTCCGGTCTGCCCAGAGAATGTCATTGTTCTGCGTCGAGCGGAGAAGTTGCCATGGATGTGGTGGTGACACCTGCCGAGCTCAAGCCGGCAGGGACCTGGATGTTGAGCGATCGACTTGGGCGGCCCCTGGGAACCATCAACGCGGTCTCGCCATCGTTGTTCGTCATCGATGCACCCCGCGATTCCAGGCTGGCCGGAATGGGGACGGCCAACTTCCCGTCTCTCGATGACGCAATGTCAGCCATCGCGCGCCACATGAAGGGCGAGTGTCAGCTTTCCAGCGGTGACAAATAACGCGATGCTGGGGCTTGGACCGCTTGCCCAAGCCACCTCAGGCCCCAGCTCTTTCCCTGTCCAGCCCCCGCATCACCTAGGTTGCGGTCCATTCCTTGCCTCTGGCCGTCCGAATATGTCGCTCATACAGCGCAGTCGCGAGCCCATCACGCATCGTCGGGAACCACGGACTCTGAATTCGGAGATGAGGGCTTCCGCGGAGGGCATCCTTCAAACATGAGGCAGCGCTCGCTTCCTCGGCGGCCCGCCCGTGGAAGGCTGAGGGGAGGCCTCAGGAGCGTCGAATACCTCTACCTTGTCGATAGATCCGCTTGGCGAGAGCGCTTGCGTCTTCTCGGGCCTTGTCCGCGAGTTCCCGCCTGATGTCACTGAGGCAGCCAAGCGCCTGATTGCAGTCAACGCAGCGGACGATCGAGCCATCATGAGGCATCGGGGACACAACGGCCCGTGTCGAGCCACAGGTCGGACATTGGTAGCTCAGCTCAACTCCGCCCTTGATCAATGGATGAGGTTCCTGTGTCCAAGCCGCTTCGGCCGCAACAAAGCCTAGCGCTGGCAGTTATGATTTCAAAGTGGGACCTATCCGGAAGGATGGAGCCAACCATGGCCGATCGAAAGCCAGACCCACGCCGGGCAGAGCACAAGGAAGCGGTGCGCTTATCCTGGAAGAGCCGGCACATTCCCCTTGGCACGCTGCTGTTGGGCGGGTTGCTCTTGGCGGCCGTGCTCTCCGCCATCTTCATCGTGATTTCCCAAGGGCCACACAATCCGATCCCTTGATCATTCGAGCGGTGGATCGATGCATTTCTCGCTCGCGGCGCCGACCGTCGGCACTGGAGAATGTCTAAACATCGTCGACTTTTTGCCTTGCCAAACTGACTGAGTGCCTGAACGATGGCCCAGGCGATCGCTTCGTCACAGTTATCCCGTCAGCTCTACGCTCTGATTGAGTTTATCCCACCCTCGCCCGTGGGCCGCATCTTCGGGCTTGGCTGCTCGTTTCTTCTGAGGCGAGGCTCCTCAACCGTCACTCCTCCAAATAGCACTGGCACTTATGATCGCTTCCTGCGAACGCCAGCCCGATGCGATGATAAGAGGTCTTCTGAACCCGCTGACGCAGTCCCATCAACTGAGAGTTTCAGGCGACGTGCAGCACAAGGGTTCCCGCGGCCAGGACACCGAACGCAAACCCAGGAGGCCTTCGCTATGAGCGCCGTACCCGCAGAGAACATTGCGCTCCATATTGTCCGCCATCTCGTGCGGGGCTTGGGCAAGGCCGAAGGGCAGGGGATCTCGATTCAGAGCCTCAGGCACTGGTGGACGGTGAGCCTGGGCCAGCGCAGCGACGATTTCAAGCTCGGCCTCGAATATGCCGCCACCTGCCACTGGATCGAGCATCGCCCTGACAACACCATTGTGCTGACCGGCCAGGGCGCTGAAAAGGGTGGCACGATGCGTTGAACGGCAGGTCGGGGGCGCACGGTCGTGAGCATCTCATGATCGATGGTGATCGGACGCGAAGCCCTCTGCCCTGAGGCACACGCATTCCGAGATGCGGCTGGAGGGGCATCGGCGATCTTCAACGCTCGTTCCCGAAGTCTGTTCCAGGACGCCGCACCAAGCGCATCACTGCTTTCAATCCTCGCGCACCGCCGGAAGGGCCGAGGATCGGCAAAACCTTCATCCACGCCTGCACCCAGGGCAGTGAGCAGGCTCCAAGAAGCACGACTACGCTGCGTCGGATTTATCCTAGAGTGGCATCCCCGATGTGCCAGGAATGTCTCCCGAGCGGTGAAGAAGTGCTAACATGCTGGCAGCGCGTCAGAGGTGTTCCTCTGGAGGAACAGAGCCGGTGTTGCATCATCTTCGAGTGAGAGCTCAGGCTGTCGGACTCGTCGCGGGGTTGTTTGCGTCCCCCGTGTTCGCGGCCGAGACGATCGAGGCCATCGGTGCGGAGCGATGTGGAGGGCTGCAGAAGCCGTATGCCGTTGAGTTTTTGGCCCCGGAAGACGCCGATGTCCAGGCGCGCGCGAAGAGAATGGTCAACGAGAGCGAAGACATTGACAGCGCTCCACCCGCTCTCCTGCTCGATGGCAAGCTCTGCTCGGACGGGCGCTGTGCCTTTCGAGCCAGAAAGGGGCAACTCTATCAGCTTGCCAGCAAGAGCACAGACCCGCCGTTGGGCAGGCTTTGCATCTCCATCACCCGACCTTGAGGTGCTTAGAGGAGGTTCCCACTGACGACCTCAGTCATCTTCCCTGCAACCGTGAGCGTCATTTCAGGTGCTGGGCAAGGTGCTTGTTCATCTCGAACATGCTGACCTTGTTCTTGCCCCCGAACACCGGCTGTAGCTTCTCGTCCGCCATGATCTCGCGCTTGTTCTGCGGGTTCTGGAGCTTGTGTGTCTTGATGTACTCCCACACCTTGCTCACCGCCTCCGGGCGTGGCAAGGGAGCCGACAATGGCAGCCAATTCCGGCGAGGGCTGTAACGGCTTCATCAAAGCTGCATTCAGCTTCCGAGCTTCTTGAGACCCTGACATTGTGCAACTCCATTGTTATGCCCACTTGGCATTTGCAAGGGTCGTATTGGCCTGCGCGTCGATGATCTTGGACATTAGTCCGAGACCGGCGCCGGGCTCCGCGCCTTGCTGGTTCTTCTCTGGCCCGCGAGCTCCTTCAGGAAGGCATCGGCCCACCAGGAGATGTCATAGCGCCGGAGCACGTCGATCATCCGCCGCCAGCGGGCGATCCGCTCCGCCTGTTCCATGTGGAGGGCCGTGCTGATCGCCTCAGCCACCTCGAACTTGTCGTTGGGGTTGACGATGAGCGCGCCGCCGAGCTGCTCGGCAGCGCCGGCGAACTTGGACAGCACCAGCACGCCGGGATCCTCCGGATCCTGCGCGGCCACATATTCCTTGGCCACAAGATTCATGCCGTCGCGCATCGGCGTGACGAGGCCCACCCGGGCGATGCGATACAGACCCGCCAGCACGCTGCGGGGATACGCGCTCGTCACATAGTGGATCGGCACCCAGCCGGGTTCGCCGTGCGCCCCGTTGATCCGGCCGAGGGTCTCGCTCACGGTCCGGCTGAGCGAGGCATATTCGGGGACCTCGCTGCGGCTCGTCGGAGCGATTTGAAGATAGGTCACGCGGCTGCGCTGATTGGGGTTGCTGATGAGAAAGCGCTCAAAGGATTCCATTCGCTCAGGGATTCCCTTCGAGTAGTCAAGGCGGTCGATTCCGATGATGAGGCCGCGCGAGCCGAGGCTGGCGACGGTCTGTCTGATCAGGCGATGCGTGGCAGGGCGGCGGGCCGCCTGCTCGAAGCTACTCACGTCGATGGCAATGGGAAACCCCGTCACCCGTGTCTGGCGACCGCCGAGAACGAGCACATCTGCTGTGCGCTGGGTGGCATCGAATTCCTGGATGATGCCGCGCCGGAGATTGTCCGCATCCCGCTCGGTCTGCACGCCGACGAGATCGTACTCCGTGATCGCGCGCAGCAAGTCCTGGCTTCCGGGCAAGGTTCCGATCACCTCCGGAGCTGGCCAGGGGATGTGATGGAAATAGCCGATCCGATTGGCCAGGCCGAGTGCCCGCAGCTCGGCTGCCAGCGGGATCAGATGGTAGTCGTGTACCCAGATGAGATCATCCGCCTGGATCAGCCGCGCCAGCGCGCGAGCAAAGGTTCGATTGACCCGCAGATATCCGGCGTAGTCCGCTCGGGAGAATTCCGACAGACCAATCCGGTAATGCATCACGGGCCAGAGAGCCCGGTTGGCGAAGCCGCTGTAATATTCCTGACGGTCGGTGGCGGTCAGGTCCATCAGGGCATAGCGCACATTGCCCTTGTCGGTCATCTTGGGCTCGGCGGATGGATGGGCCGAAACTTTCCCGCTCCAGCCGAACCATAAACCTTCCTGACCCTGAAACGCTTCGCGCAGGGCAACCGCCAAACCGCCGGCGGAACCCTTGCCTGCAGCATCGGGGATTGCGACCCGATTGGACACGACGACGAGGCGGGGCAACAAGCTCTCCGGACTGTGCCGAGACAGGCACCATGACGATACTCCATCCCAAATAGGGCAATCCTGCGTGATAACAGTCTCAGCGATCAGATCGTGTTCTACGGCGCCGGAGCATCCGGGCCCGTATGGGGCAAGCAAGGGCTTGCAGACTCGCCGGATCGCGCCATAGCGTTCGCCCACCGCCGGTTCCAGCTCCGTTCGGCTGAGCACGGTGACACCTCCACGGCCTTGGCAGATCAACCCGGCCGTTTAACGCATGCAGGTGAAAGCGTTGATCGGGCGACAGCCTGGCCATGCCTCTTGCAACTGTTCGGCCATCCCAGAGGCTCCAGCCGCTGGCGGATTCCGTGACTGTTTCGCCGTTCTCCTCCAACAGCGCATGGCAATCCCTGTCGCTGCAACAGGAAGCCGGGTACCAGTCATGGGCCAGAGCCGCCGACGACCCAAGAAGGAACAGGAACAAGGCCAGTGATCATCTGGAACAACAGATCATACGAGGTCTCCATGGAGATCGCCCGACAACGCTGAGATGCACTCAATGTTCGGCAACGCTCTTGTGCCGCAGGCGCCAGACGGAGTGACGACTTGCACCCCAGAAGCAAGACAGGATTCGGTGTTCCCACCACATTCCGCCGCTCCTGCGGGCCGGCTGGTCCTGCCATTCATTCCCGATCCGGGCGTTTCGGAGGATGCGAGCCGATCGGGCGATCCAGTAACTTGCGGGATTTTTCGATCCCCCGCTTCGTCTCCCTCGCGGCACCGCGCATCGCTTTGCGACTCTGGCACAGGTGCGCGTCCTCGTCGCGGGTAAAATGTTCGCCGTCGTGAGTGTCGAAATAGAAGCGGTCCATCAGGCGCTTCCGTCTGCCACAGAGGCGAGAGCGCACGTATCTCTCGGCCGTCAGTGCATAGCCAGCCCGTTCAGGTCGGCCCCACGGGCTTCGTGACGGGAGATAAGCGCTGACGTCAGACGCGAGGGGTTGTGGGAAGGGGCTCCGCGTCCTCCAGCCAAGCATGGGTTGCGGCCTCGCGAGCGGTCTGCTCGTCCTCGAAATCACGACTGGTGGGCTTCTCAAAGCCGCAGACGTGGCACTGAACAGCGGCAGCAAAGCCACCATCCTCCGTGATGAAGCTCAGGACGGATGCTGCATCGCAGGAACACTGTGGACAGAACCTCTGGCTCATGTGGCTCTTCCTTTCCCCAGCCATTGCTGCTGATTGACGAGGTTAACGCATATGGTGCCGCTTTCGAGCCAAGGAGGCCGCGACAAGTTTGTGCGACGCAACGTGGCAGAAGTTCGAGAGCGAGGGCAAGATGGCACTGACAGCATCTCGGGGCTGGAACAAGATCTGCTGAACTTGCTCTGACCCCAACAAGGCGAAATGGCGCGCTCGAGCTATTAAATAGCTCCGGAGGGAGGACGTCCTGCAACCTCCCCGTCCCGGGCAGGCTCGAGTGCACCTTGGCGCCTGATCGACTTCTTGGCGCGGGAAAGGATGAGTCGTCATGGCCATCAGCCGTTCTCGGGAGGATTGAGATCGTGGCGGAGACAGGAGGGTACCACGTTGTCCTCGGTGCCACCGGCGGCGCCGGTCGGGCCCTCGTGGCCGAGCTGGCCCGCCAGGGCCGGCGCGTGCGGGCGGTCAGCCGCAGAGCCCCTGAGCCAGGGCCCAAGG
>NZ_JBVVAK010000142.1:7742-19024 GCF_055792825.1 Microvirga sp. GN3 | reverse complement strand
GTCTTTACGAAAGCGGCACGGGCTTCAGCCCAGAACAAGATGGTTTGAGCCCAGCCCTTTGCCGAGCTCGCCGGTGGAGCTCCTCACAGCCTGCCACATTCCCATTGGTGACGCGACTTTCGGACAATGTTGGTGCGTTAAGTGGATCACAGGGAAAGGGGGGCTCCCATGTGCAAGCGACAGATCGACAAGCGGCCAATCGCACCGAAACCATCGAACGACAACAATCCAAAGTCTGTAGAGCGTCTCATAACGTGGGAACAGCCGGGCTTCCGGTCCGGGATACTGTCGGTCGCGCTTGAGCGGACGGAGCATGTCAGGCTGGACTTTGTGGCCGGTGGAGTGCTGACGATACAAGGGCAGCGCTCATTGGTACGGAATTTCAGCGCTCCTCATTGAGATCGCATTTCCGGTGGCCGTGCCGCTTGGCCCTCCCCTAAAGAGAGCCGCGATGGCTATCAAGGCATGCTGCTGGAAAGGGGCAGGCGTGAGTGAAATGCCGTTGGCATGGTTCAACCTGGCTCATGCCCATCTGTACGACGTGGCCAAAAAAGAACGCCTCGGAACCGAGCCGAGGCGTTTAGGTCAGGGAGGAACACAAGTCACCCCTTCAATCTAGCCGTGTCGCCGATGAATGGCTGTGCGCCAAGTCACAAAGGACCTGTGTGACGACTGCCACAGAAGGATGGGTGGTTTCGAGCGATGCTAGGGTCAATCGCAGGAGGATTCTATGACCCTCACCATCCTTGATCTGTGCACTGGTCAGAAGGTCACCATCTCGGTTTCTGATACCCCCTCTGCTCGGCGCTAGGAGGTCGTCATGAGGCAGTCCGCGAAACGCCAGGCCAGACGCTGGTTCATCCAGAAGCTGACACGCTGCCTAGGCCAGCGCAGCGAGCCTTCCCCGATCAAATCGGCTGCGGATTGGTTGATCTTGTACTTACGGGCACAGGCGACTTCCAGGGTGCGGAATAGCTGGATTGAGGCGGCGGGACGGGTCGTCTGGACCGGCTGGAGCCTTATGTAGCCTCGTCACAGGTCCGCATAGCCCTTCCGGCGCAGGGTTTCTGCCCAAGTTTGCAGCGCGACCGCGGCCTTGGCTTCATCAGGAAAGATCTCGATCTCCTCCTGACCCTTGGAGTCAACGAAGCCCCAGTTCCGGACCAGTCGGATCGTGCCGAATAGGTCCTGTTCAATCATCAGGCTGAAGTAGCGGGCCCTGCCCTGCTCCGGATCACGCCGATAGAGCACCAGGTGGTGCCGGATGGGCAAGCGGGCGTCAGGCATCGGCCCAGCCGGTCCCTTACTCGGGTTTGCCCTTCTGGAGTGTCTTCTCCATCTCGCGCCTCATCGCCTTCTCGATCTCGTCGAGGTTGACCTTGACGGCTTCACCGCTGGCCTGTGCCTTGGCCCTGGTCACCGGCACCTGCTTGGCCTTGGGCCGATTGACGGCCAGCCGCGCCTGGGTCGGGAGGTGGCCTTCCAGAGTATCGATCAGGCTGTTGAGCGCCGCATCGGACAGCGGGATTTCTGGCGCCTTATCGAGACCTCTCAGGGCGATGGCCTGATTGGTATAGCGAGGATCCGCTGTCACTTCAGGCCCAAACCACTCTAATGGACAGAACCCCTCGCCTCCGCTTCAGAAGCGAATTCCACGGTGACGAGGTGCAGGACACGGGGCCGGAGGATCTCGTCGACCAGGGCATGCCCCTCACCGATCGGCAGGGCTGTCCGGGTGTAGTCGACCTCGCCGGCGCAGACATCGAGCAGCGCGTGAGCATGACCCACTGGAATGTCGGTCTGGTCCTCGGCCTCGCCGCCTTGGCCAACCGTCTTGAGGATCAGCCAGCCCCTCCCCTCTTCCAGGCGAACCCAGGAGGAGCGATCCTGCTGCTCGGCGAAGAAGCCCTCGACGTGGCGCAGCCCACCCCTCTCACGCCGAATCAGGCGGGCGAAGGACGGGGTGAGGAGAAAGCGGCGGCGAACAGTCATGAAACCCAGGGAATGCAAGGGATCGAGGAACTTCTTATTCGTACATGGCAGAGAAAGAGGGAGGCAACCCTGAACCCCGCACTATGGTTTCCGCTCAGCCGTCGGGCTTGAGCTCAAGACCTCGCCTTGTTGATCCGCCTTGGGAATCGGTAAGCTCGATGTCAAGGAACCAGGGATCAGCGTAGGCTTGCCGAACTCCGCCTCTCATGCCTGACTCGGGGTGAGAGGTGCTCGACCTGCTACAGCCCGAGCGGAAAATGCGACGCGTTGTTCGTCTCAGGGGAACATAACCTGAGTACAGGGTCACCAGCAATGACAGCAAGGCGCTCACACATGACAACGCCCTGACAGAGTTAGCCGTGCGGAGCTCACTGTCAGGGCGCTTTTGTGATGCCGGTTGCAACACCACGGCTGCCATAATGCCCCAGGAATGCCGGACCTTCAACCGGACGCTGTGCACAAGTACGAAATGCCCCGGCGGGAGGCTGAGCACCAGACCTCCCGCTCGGGCGCGTGCGATGTGTTCCGGCATCGCACGATCCATGTAGATTCGCCCATGACAAACCGATGTGTGGTGACGCACACTGTCAGTTCCGAACGAGATCATTGGACAGCACTGCAGCCGAAACGTCAGTCAGTTCGGCTGCGGTCAACGCCAACATCGCGAAGCATATACGGGCTGAGTTCGTGACGCAGCGCTTGCTCAAGCTCGTGACGCAGTGTTTGCTCGAGTTCGCTTGTTACCACAAGCCGCCTGCGATCGTTCGCAGGCCTGCGCGGAACGCGAACAAGTTCAAAGCGGAAGGCGAACCCTACAAAGGGCAGAGGGAAGACGGTCGGATTCATCGGAGCCACCAGCAGCTAAAGTTGTGACGAGGAGAGCGGCGCGTTCGTACGTGCAAAGTCGCATGGACATGTAACGCCTCCTCTGGCTGTGGCTGTGAAACGGGCGGACGATCCGCAGGGCAGCTTCAATATCAGAATTCTGCTGCCGAGACTAGCCCCGTCAGGTCATATATTGCCCCTGGCCGTCTTGATTACTTCTGAACGAGTGTTTGGTCGGGAGGAACAGTACGCGCGAGGCACCTCCATGAGAGACGGTCCTAGCGGCAGCCCGGCATGTGCTTGCGCCGGACCAATCCTGTGATGAGTTTGTTAGGCGGCGCACGCCGCCGGTGCAGACAATCCTTCGGCCAGTTCCTCCACCAGGCGGAATTCATGCAAGGCCGCGCTCGCCTTCGTGCCAGAAATTCCATGGGAGTTTGCCATCCGTAGCGAGAGCAACGACAGAACTTTCGGCAGTGGCTTGCGGTGCATCCCGAGAATGAGCAGCGAATCTCTGATCCCAAGTGTCAGCAGTTCCCGCTTCTGGTCTGTCGTCATGACAACATTGGCATCGAGGCGCCGGCAATCCAAGGCAGACTCAAGCGCATCGATTGCCCCAAGGATGTTGATCGCTGCGGTCGTGGCGTCGTTGATCGTGAACATGTCTCGCCAACGGTCATCTGGAGGATTTGCAGCACGGTTCCTCGTAGAAACAGGGATCGGTGAAGGCTCGTGACGAGCCAGGACGGTGACGTCAGATTGACGTGCAAGCATAGCGAATCTGAGCCTCCCAACGTTGTGCTTTGTCTGACTTGAACCGGGTAATGTGGCCCGGCAGTGGCTGAACAAAAGCAGGCATCGGGCGCGAGTGCCTGACGTTTGCTCAGACAATCTGGGTTAGCCTCCTGGCTCTCCCAGAAAGTGATGACAGCATCATGAAATGGAGCGCTCAGTTGCGACCCGAAGCATGACACAGATGCGCGAGCATCCGGCGATGAGGGTCCGTTCAACCGGCAGACATCAATGGTCTGGAGTCTGGAGGAAGCATGGTTCCGCGCTCATCGCGACTTCGTCAGACCGAGGGACTGTGTGGGAGGACGTGGTGAACGTCTGGTTAATGCGCTCCAGTCGAAACATGCGATAAGAGCGCCCGAGCATGCGCCAGGTCGCAGCGCCGATTGGTCCTCAGAGTGGCTTTGGCGAAGTTTCGTGGCCGCGATCTGAAGGTGTGAAACTCAACTTGAGCAAGACCTCGTAAACAGAATGCGGGTCGCACTCGTTCTTGCGGGATGCGCATTCGTCGAATGACCGGATGTAGTCATCGCATTGTGAGGATCTGACAGGCCACGGGGCTTCCACGCTCTCGGATAGCTCGCTGCACGACCGCAGTGACATCAACTGGTCCGGACGCCTCCTGCGGCAATGTCTCCGTGAGCTTCTGGTGCGCGAGGATGATAGTGGATGGCCCTCCGAGGATAGCGATAGCTATCAAGCTATGTTGGATCTTTCGCATCGGCATACCTCGGACCTTTATGGTTAAGGCGAAGTTAACCGATGCACCCTGAAATGGAAGCATGTAACATTCTGGCGCAGTTGATGACTTTCATCGTGAGGAAACGAACGTATGGCTAAACACCTGGAGCAAGAGGACGGACAACCTGACACCAAGGGGGCGGCTAGTACGCCACATCTCGATAGGCTTGAGAAGCTGGCTAACGCAGCTGCCACTGCCGCGCAGGCAAAGCAGTGGCGGGCGCGCAAGAATGGTATGCATCAGCAAGACGAACAGTCAGAGGTGCGCAACCTCAGTCATGATGATGAAGCCAGGGCTCGGGCAGAGGAAGCGATGCGGCAGATGATGGCAAAGTCCCAAGGCAAAAGGCGCGGATGGTGACGATCTGGAGCTTTTCATCTGAAACCACTCTCCAGACATCGTCGCGTCCATGGCGGGGTTAAGGAACTGTTCAGTTCTTGCTGGCCATGGTCCCGCCCCTCTTGCCCCTGCAGCTGGCAGTGAGGCGTACTCGAGGAGTTTCACAATGTCACAAGCCAAAGCAGCCAAGAAGCCGAACCCGGCCCTGATGAAGCCACTGCAGCCTTCGACTGAACTGGCGGCTGTGGTTGGCTCGGCTCCGCTGCCCCGCACTGAAGTGGTGAGCAAGGTGTGGGACTACATCAAGTCCAACAATCTGCAGAACCCGGCGAACAAGCGTGAGATCCTGGCCGACGCAAAGCTCCAAGCCGTATTTGGCGGCAAGAGCAAAGTAAGCATGTTCGAGATGAACAAGCATTTTGCTCAGCATCTCTCCTGAACCTAAGTAGCGGACCTCCGGTTCTGCTGCTATCCGGACCGGACGCGGAAAGTCCGCTGCCAGTGCTGCCATTGTCAATCGGTCTGAGCAGCCTCCTTCCAAGGTGTGTCATTCCCTTGGCACACCGGCGCTCCGATTGAGGCCTCAGACAGCGTCTCAGCCGGGGCGCTTTTCATGGCCGATGCTACAGCTGGAGATTATGCATGCGAGCCTTTGCCACATCATGCGTGCTTCTGATGGTGTGCGCCACTCTCACGGGGTGTTCCTCCAGATCGGGAGCCCGGGCGTTCTTCCCCGCACGGCCGTCCCGCCACCACCATCGATGGCTGGCACCTCGCAAGATACGTCCCAGTCGGTGGTGGCTCGGCCCGTATCATCGAGCGCTCAGGCGCCCGCGGCTCCCGATCTGGAGGAACACCCTGCCTCGGATCCTCTGGTTCGGCCGCTTCTAACAGGACGCGGTGCGGGCGCTGGCTTTCGGTTCTGAGTTCCTCAACGCGTGAACCGGATGTTTACGCGCTCAAGTCACGATGGCGTCACCGGGCATGTTGCGTATCAGCCCGAGACGATGCGGAGCCTTTACCCTCCACCGGCGCCCTAGGAAACTCAGGGCGTATCTGCCATTCCGCCTGAATGCGCGAGCCCTGGCGTGGCTCTCTAAAGCCAGTGCAGTGCCAGATAGATTGTGACCGCAATGCCGGCCAGTGCTGTCGCCAGACCGATAAGGCGGATGCTCATGGACGGCTCGCGCCGCACCCACGGCTGCTGGTCCACCTGCAACAGGTCGTCCTCATCCGGCTTCGCCATCTCACACACACTGAGATATGCTATGCCGGTTGTTGGTCGTCACCGTTGGATGACCGAGCCAAACACACAATTCCTCCAAGGAAGGGAAGTCGTGCTCAACCTCTCGGAGTGGCCAGGGCCGTTTGCTGCGCGGCAAATCCTCCAGCAACTCGGCGACCCAGGTGTAGGGCTGTCGTGAGCCGTTCCTCACCGCGCTGGCAATGATATTGTCATCCAAGAAGAGGTCATAGGCACCAGGCGCCAGGTCATTCTGGGGTCTGACCAGAGGCAAGCTGCAGGTCGACCCACTCATAAGCCTTGGCAAGGACAGCCTGCCGCTCCGGAGCCATGATCACGGTTGGGCGCTGCTTGGGCCGTGCGACGAAGGCGATCCATTCCAAGCTGCTCTGGCCGAGGCGGATCTGATACCCGCGGTGCGCCACGAGATTGGTCTTCGGAAGGTGATGAGGATCGGTCATGGTCGCCATAGCAGATCGGTCCTGTAGAGAGGGATGCACAGGGTGGTTGGCCTGCCGGTCAGCTTGGACAGGCCAGTTAACGGTGGGATCGGAACCGATAGATCGATCACGATCGTGGCAAAGGGTCGATTGCGACTGTTCATCTGTTCCACCAGTGGCGCTCAGATTTGTCCCGTCCGGACGGACTTTCCTCAAGATCGCCTTGATGTATTCCTTCACGATAGGCTCCGCTAAGCCGAGCTCCGATGAAATCGTGTCTGTTGGCATCCCGTCTTGGAACCGCCACAACACGGCGCTCTCATCCGTGGAAAACCTGCACGGTTCGGGAACTTGCATCCTGATGAGGGTTGCTGTCATCAAGAGCGCTCACGCAGAGCGGTCAATTCTCGGAGATAGGTTTCCCGCCGTTGGAAATACTGGGACTCGAGCATCGCCAAAGCGCGATCCTTCACGCTCGTATCCGGCAACGTGATGTTGAGGTTCTGCCGCTCCCGCTCATGCTGCTCATCGAGCTCTTTCAATAGGAAGCAAAGAGACCTTATCAGAGGATGATCCTCTAAAGCAGCATCGAGCCCAACGCCATTCCCATTGGTCGTCGTGCGACTGGTCTTCTGATCGGTCACTCTCCACCCCTATGGAACACTACACCCCTTGCTCCATCATCTGGGAAAATATGTATGGCGTCTGTCGGGAACACGACAAATCACAGTGCCCCGCTGGTGTTTGGTCAATAATTCCTCAAAACAGTGCGGCAAAAATCAAGGACGGTCGCGAGAAGTAGCAATTTGCGGGTCAGGCTGGCGCGTAGGTGCGCGGCAGCAACTGATCAAAGAATTGCAATTGGAGCGCTCTCACTCCAACAGCTTGCAAAGGTGCACTGCTGGTCATGACCGTCTGGCGGCACCCGTCGGATATCCATCCAATCTGAACCACACAGTTTGAGTCCCATGCATCCTCGTTGGGAATTGTGAGCCCGCCCTGTAGGATTTTGTCCGAGGTCAGCGAGCTGTCGAACTGCGCCCGAAGTTGCTCTGCACGGGCGGATTGCCGAGCCAGGCGCACACCTCCTCCAGGGTTGCAAAGTCGTGCTCGATCCCTCTGAAGGGAGCCGGTCTCTTGGTCCAGGGCAAATCCTCGAGCAGTTCGGCCGTCCAGGCCAGTGGAGATCCCTAATGGCACCGACCCTGCAGACCGTCCACATCAGCCGGGACCGCCCTCCTCTATCTCTCGACTCCCTGATCAGGCTCCCGCAGAGAGACCATCCATGTCCGTCCCTCACTCCGCGTTGTTGCCGTCGCTGGAGTGCAGATAGCGCCCGCCCTTAGCGTCGTGGTTGTGATGCAGCCCGTCGCGAGTAGCGCGAAATCAGGCTGGCCATCCTCTCGGAGCACCTGGGCCATCCGTACGCATTCCATGTGCCGCATTCAGGTCCTGGCGACGGAGGGCCTCGGCACTTTCCTGCCGGGATAGTACCCCTCCCGCGTCGGGATGGTCTCGTCGGGCCGCCCAACGTCGCCGTGCCGTCCCGACTACTTCTCGGGATGAGCCACCTCAACCAATTCTATCACAGGTTCGGTGCTAATAATCCTGGGATAGAGACTTTTCGCCGCAGAATGTCACCATCGTTGGGCGGAACAGGAAAGGACCCCTAGGACTTAACGGTAGTAGCCAAGTACAGCCGGGGTGCGCATGACCGAGGATGAAGTTGAGGCTGTTGCGGCCGAGCTTGCAAAAGCGGGTGGTCTCTCCTGGCATTCGATACTGCTGGCGAATTCATCATGCTGGGATGGTAGCCATCATGAGCTTGGTAAATGCGGATTGCCGGGTGCGTGCGAGCGGCGTGTCAGCCAACCAAGCCCCGAGCCGGATGAGGTTCATGGCAGCCGCCGTCAGCACGTGTTGCAGATGCGTTTTGGCGAGACCGATATAGCGCGAGCGCCGCAGATGCAGGACGCCTTCCGAAATCGTTCCCTCGATGCCGGCGCGCTGTCGATACTCTTTTGAGAAGGCAAGCTGCTCCTCGCGCTGGCGAGCCGCCTCCAGCGTCTCGTGTTCCTCGCGTGGTCGTAGCGTGAGCAGTCGCCGCCCGCTTCGGGTACACTGTGTCTTCAAAGGACAAGGTCGGCAATCTGTTGTCGAGAAGCGAACTTTGAACGCGGTGCGCCCCTGATGGAAGTCGGGACTCCAGCTCTTGCTCTGATGCCCTGCCGGGCAGGTCGCCACTTCCCGGTCCCAATCGAGGAGGAAGTCCTGCACCGTGAAGCCCTCGCCTGACCGGGCCTGCCACTGATAATCCTTGGGAGCCGGCCCTAAAAGCGTGACGCCTTTCTTCCGGCTGGCGACAAGCTGGTCAGCCGCAACATAACCGGCATCGGCCAGATGGATATCGGGCAGCAGACCCTTGGCTTCGAGCGCCGCATGGATGTCCTCGAGAGCGTCGCGATCGACGACGGGTGCCGGCGTGGTCTCCACATGCGTGATCAAGTGTGGTCCGCCTTCGTCGCACGTCTCGGTCAGATGCACCTTGTAGCCGATCCAGATCGTTGATTGCTTCCTGGCGTAGTGAACCTGCGGATCGTAGGGCGAGGCGACCATCAGCAAGGAGGGTGGAAACCCCTCCTGATCAGTCCGCCATCGCACCCGAAGGGGCGCCTCAGTCCCTGTGGTCGGAGCATCGTCGATAAGGCAGAAGTTCTGAAGCCAGACCTGCCGCAGCAACTCAACGGCTGGGATTTGCCGCAGCCATATCGGCGCGCCAGAAGCCATGATGGCCGCAAGCAACTGATGACCATCGCGACCGATCTGCTCGGCATGAGCACGCCGCTTCGCCTCGCCTTGCGGCACCTCGTGATCGCCAGCCCGCCGGTCATATCGCTCCAGCCAGGCCGGATCGGCCTCAGCGCGCAGCCACGCGGGGGCCGCTATCGCCAAGGCATTCAGGGCAGCCCGCAGCGTCTCGGTCACGCATTCGAGGCGATTCAGGAAGCGGACGGCTCCGAGGACATGGGTGGAGTCGGTGCGCTGCCGGCCCCGAGCACTGAGCAGCTTGTGCTCCCGGCACAGCGCCAACAGCGTATCGAGCAGATGCTCCTCCGCGCCTCCTGCCACGAGACGGCCGCGGAACTCGCTCAGAACCGAAGCGTCGAAGCCAGGGTCGGTCAGCTCCAGGCCGAGCAGATACTTCCAGTCGATGCGACCGCGGACAGCATCGGCCGCCCGCCGGTCGGACAGGTTCTCGGCGAACTGGAGCAAGCTCACCAGCGCCAGTCGCCACGGGCATTCGGCTGGCTGTCCGCAAGGGGCGAAGAGAGGCGCGAACTGGGTGTCGGAGAAGATCGTCCCAAGGTGGTCACGCAGGCGCAGATAGGGACTGCCATGCGGGAATGCAGCATAAGCGATCGCTGCCGTTGCGGCCGGGACATCTCGGCATGGGGTCGGGTGGAGCGACATGAGGACCTCCGGGATCGTGCTGCCCCCTCAAGCCCAGAACGCCAATCCCCGCCTCCAAGGCTCCGGCCCATTCGCCAGCAGTATCGCATTCGAGGATAGAGCACGGCCCTGTCAAACTCGTCATGGATCGCTATCGGGATCGAGCCCGTCTGGCCATTGCCGCCCTCGAACGTGTTCAGGCCGGTAGGCAAAACATCGCTTCCGCGCCGGATGCCGATAAGCCGTGCCAAGCAGGCGCGACAGCCAGCTCAGAGGATGTCTTGTCAGAACGTGTCGCGGCTGGAAGTCTTGTCCTGTACCGTCCCCCTGGAGATCAGCGAACATACGCGTGCCGGGTTGCGAGCGTTGAAGGAAGCCGCGCCTACCTCATTCCCGAACTCCCGACCTGTACCGGCTGGGTGGAGCTCGATGACATCTCCCATTCGGCAGTTCAGTAAGGCGACAAGATCCGTGACAACTGTTATCAAAGGCAAGCCTGTGTCAACCGACGGTCTTAGCACCAGCATACCATCGCCTGGCTCCTGGACAGGGGGCGCACGGGCTCTTGCGGCTCCAGCACGCTATTACTTCAACCTCACGGACGGCGCTAACATGATCCGTGATGAAGAGGGCATTGAGGTGTCCAGTCTCCAGGCGGCGGTGATTTCCGCCCTAGAGGCTGTCGAGGAGCTTCGGGCTCAGGCTCCCTCAGCCTCGGACGAGTGGCGGGGATGGCGCCTGGAGATTGTTGATGGCTCCGGCCGAGCCGTTCAGGTGATCCCATTGGACGCTCTCTCGGCTCATTGATCAAATCTGGGACGAACTGCCATAGTGGCTGCACCTGCTATGTAACAGCAACGAGCCCCTGTACGTTGCCGTCCACGTTCCCTGCCCTATGGGCTGTCACGGCCCATAAGTCCTTCTGAACCCTGCCGTGAGAATTCGCTCGAGCTCCCGTGTCAGAGGGATCGGGTTCGTTCGGTTCCAGGCTCGCTGATGTCGCTGAATGAAGCGCTTCCTGCTGCGTCTAATCTCGCTTGGAATGTGCACTGCCAGAGGCACGAAGCTGCGACGCAGTTGAAGCTCCGTTCTCTTCTTGGACGGGAGGGCGGTCTCTTCTTGGACGGGAGGGCGGCCTCCGCAGCTTGCGCCGCGGCGATGTCGTCCGGCGTCGGATCTGGTTAGCGCAAGCGCGTGTCCTCTTCGATCCGAAGGAAGGCTTTCTGCTGTGCTGCATAGTGGTCTTTCAAGCCGGGAGCATGTTCGAGCAGGTAGGCCTCGCGGGCCTCGTCCCAGTCTTCTTGCCTGTGCCTGGCCATAGAAGCCTGTTTGCCCAAATTGTTCGTCATGGAGTGATGGCCTTTCCGACCTTTGTCTTACCAGCAGGAGGCACGCTGCAACGGCATGATACTGCCCTCCACGCCCGAAGCTCGGAAGGGATCAACCCTGTCGTCGTCGC
>NZ_JBVVAK010000142.1:0-7732 GCF_055792825.1 Microvirga sp. GN3 | reverse complement strand
CTTGCCCTTCGTCCAGTACGCACTACTGCTCCCGAGGCTCAAACTGTCAGAGCTGCGGCGTCATGTCCCTCACCGTGCGAGCCGCCGACTCTAACCTTGTCTGGCCGACCGTTTCTCGCTATGATCGGTACAACAGTATCACCACTCTCTGCTCGTCCTAGTCGCCCGGACGTGCCATTGGCGCAGCTACTTCTAGCTAGCCGTACTGGTTAGCGGCCATCATGCTCTCAGCCAAAGCCTCAACCTTCTGCAGGTCCAGAGTTTGGCGCCGCTTCACAGGCACATAGACATCGTGGATCGCAAGGGTTTGCTTCTTCAATGCCATCCCGACTGCTCCTGCATCGTGCCGTGCCCGATGGAAGTTTATGTCCGGCAGGTTGGTTTACCTAGGAGTAGGCTTTGCCAGCTTGGGCTCGTGCCAGTCCCAGAGGAGCGGGAAGATGACATCAGGTGTTGACCGTCAGACGTGTTGATGCTCCTGATGGTCTTCGAGAAAGCCGGGCCAATCGTCCCCGGGCTCGTTTTGATAGGTGCGGACGTCTGCGGATTGCGCACTCCAAAGATGATAGGTCTGAGGCGATTGGTCATGCCGATCGATCTTCATCGACGCGGTTACCGTGCAGGCCCGCTGATCCTGCTCGTCTCTCACCACTATGACAACATGGCTAGTATCGCTCTTTGCCAGCCGGTCTGTTCCAATCTCAGCCGCCGAGCGTGCCACTCCCTGTACTGCGGCGTCGAGACTGTCAAACTCGGAGCCCTCGTCATCACGCATGACCTGCTTCCCGTTCAGGACGTCGAAATAATAGTGGGCCACGGCACTCTCCTCCAGGTCTGCTGCACCTTGCATTTCACCTAAAGGCGACAAACCAAGTGCAGAGCCCTTCCAGGGTCAGAAAGTCAAATTGGCTCTCTTGAAGGGAGCGCGTCCCTTGCTCTGCAGGCGATCCTTGAGCAGCTCCGTCCTCCAAGTTGTGTTGGTGCCTGGATCGCCAGGCCTATCCACGTCGCCCCACGGCCCTGTTCGGGAGGAACTCGTAAGTTGCAGGGGCGAATTGGATCTGGCTAGAACTGGTGCTGGTTCATTCCAAACGCAAACCGCACCTCGATCCACAAAGACACCGGCAATAGCAGCCACGTGGTCAAGAGCCATCATTAGGCCCGGGTGTGCCGTCAAGCGGCGTCTGCAAGCTGAACTCTTCAGCCCCACAACACTACTCGACGGCTCTACCCGACGCTTCGACGATGCGGCTGGACCGTCGGCTGACACGACCCGCTCTTCAATCCGCCTAACTCTGTTTGTCACTTTGCTTGACGATGACCGGCACGATCATATCGCCCCAATATCCTGTCTCAGAATGGCAGCGTTTCACCCTCTGCAACTCAATGGATAGGCCATGGTTGACGCAGTTCATCACCGCCTCGTTCACGCGATGGAGCTCATTGGCCAGGATCCGGATGGCGCCCTCTTGATCAGGAGACATCGAGCTGGCAGCGTCTTCGAAGCGGCTCTTCAGTTGTGGCTTTTCAGAGATCGTCATGTTCTTCACTCCTGTTAAAGTCAATCGGTGACCACAGCATCTCTTCTACTGAAAGGCGTGCGGCCTCTGTGTCGTTAGACTTCGGCAAACCGCGAGTGCGAGGTGCAATCAACGAGCGGCGGCACAGATCGCGGCTCGGCCCGCGGCAGAAGTCTAGCCGAACTGGTTCATGGTGTTGTGAGCACCGCCGGCCTTGAGGGCAGCCTCACCGGCGAAGTATTCCTTGTGGTCGTCGCCCATGTCGGAGCCCGCCATGTTCTGGTGCTTGACGCAGGCGATGCCCTGGCGGATTTCCTGGCGCTGGACGTTGCGCACATAGCCGAGCATGCCTTCGCTGCCGAAGTACTCCTTCGCCAGGTTGTCGGTGGAGAGCGCCGCCGTGTGATAGGTCGGCAGTGTGATCAGGTGGTGGAAGATGCCGGCGCGCTTGGCCCCGTCCGCCTGGAACGTCCGGATGCGCTCGTCGGCCTCCTCGGCCAGCTCGGTATTATCGTAGTCCACACTCATCAGCTTGGCGCGGTCGTATTGCGACACGTCCTTGCCGGCCTTCTCCCAGGTATCGTAGACCTGCTGGCGGAAGCTGATGGTCCAGTTGAAGGACGGCGAGTTGTTGTAGACGAGCTTGGCGTTCGGGACGACCTCGCGGATGCGGTCCACCATGCCGGCGATCTGCTCGACATGCGGCTTCTCGGTTTCGATCCACAACAGGTCCGCACCGTTCTGCAAGGCGGTGATACAGTCGAGCACGCAGCGGTCCTGGCCCGTGCCGGAGCGGAACTGGAACAGGTTACTCGGCAGCCGCTTTGGGCGCAGCAGCTTGCCGTCGCGATTGATCACCACATCGCCGTTGACGCAGTTCTCCGGCGTGATCTCCTCACAATCAAGGAAGCTGTTGTAGAGGTCGCCGATATCGCCTGGCGTGCGGCTGAAGGCGATCTGCTTGGTGAGACCGGCGCCGAGCGAGTCGGTGCGGGCGACGATCAGGCCGTCATCAACGCCGAGTTCAAGGAAGGCATAACGGATGGCGCGGATCTTGGCGAGGAAGTCCTCGTGCGGAACGGTGACCTTGCCGTCCTGGTGGCCGCACTGCTTCTCGTCCGAGACCTGGTTCTCGATCTGAAGGCAGCAGGCGCCGGCCTCGATCATCTTCCTGGCGAGCAGATACGTCGCCTCGGCGTTGCCGAAGCCGGCATCGATGTCGGCGATGATCGGCGCGATATGGGTCTGATGGTTGTCGATGGCGTTGACGATCTCACGCTCCTTAACCGAGTTGCCACTCTTCCTCGCGGCATCAAGGTCACGGAACAGCAGCCCCAGTTCACGGGCATCGGCTTGGCGCAGGAAGGTATAGAGCTCCTCGATCAGGGCGGGAACGCTTGTCTTCTCGTGCATGGACTGATCGGGCAGCGGGCCGAACTCTGAGCGCAGGGCCGCCACCATCCAGCCTGAGAGATAGAGATAGCGGCGCTTGGTCGAGCCGAAGTGCTTCTTGATCGAGATCATCTTCTGCTGGCCAATAAAGCCATGCCAGCAACCCAGCGATTGGGTGTAAAGCGACGGATCGGCATCATAGGCCGCCATATCCTCACGCATGATCTGGGCAGTGTAGCGGGCGATATCAAGGCCAGTTTGGAAGCGGTTCTGCAGCCGCATCCGAGCGACAGACTTGGGGTTGATGCCGTTCCAGGTGCTCTGGCCCTCAATGAGCCGCTGAGCCTGTGTGATCTGATCTTGGTACGTCACGATCTTATTCCTCGTTTCTGTGAAGGTTGAACGAGGAAGTAGCGGGCGTGTTCAGGACCGTGAAGGCGAGTTAAGGTCCAAGTGTCAACTTTTACAACGAGTCCAGTGTAAATTTGTCAATTCTTTACATTCTCTGGCAATCCATAGCTTTCTGCTAAGTCTCTGATTTTCCTCAATGGGAAATCGCCGTGATAGTTGCGAGCTCTCTAAATCACTGTTCTTTCACGAAGAATGTTTAGCCTAAAGGCGAAGCCACCCTGAAGGAATTGGGTGAGCGAAACACTCCCCGCCTTGTGACAACGGAAGTGTCACTGTTTTTACAATTCGATGCCTTGTGGGAAGCAGCCTGTGCCCGGTCCACAAGCCCGGTAGGGCAACCCATGTTGATATCACCCATAACGATATCACAGACTCTGCCTGTTAATCCTGCCACAACTGTCCGCTGAGTTCGGGCTAGAGATTCAGGGTTACTCCGCCACTGGTTTCCTGCCGCGTTTAGGAAGCGCTTGTCTCGTACTACGGATACTCGCCTTCCAAGGTAAAGCCGGCCTTGAGCACCACTTGGTAATGCTGGACCTCGCCGTTCTCTACTTGCCCACGGGTTTGCACCACCTCGAACCACCGCAGGTTTCGCAGGGTCTGGTCGGCACGCTTGATCGCCGTTTGAATGGCATCCTCGATGCTGCTCGTCGATGAGCCCACTAGTTCAACGACTTTGTAGACGTGATCGGACATTCTACCCTCCCTGCTTCTATCCAAGATCACAGGTAGGGCAGACGATCTCACCTGCGAGGCGCGTCGCGCGCTCAACAGGAGTGTGAAATAAGGATCAGGAACATCGAAGCTGCTGACGTAGACCACTCATCGTATTGTTCCCATAGGTGTGAGGGAGCAGCCGTTCGAAGCTGCAGCGCACCGTGCCGTAACACTCGCAGGAGGTCTGCTCCAGGCCAGCGCGGCCCTGTCTGATGAGGCCTGCCTCCTGAAGCGGTCTGGTGATGCTGCTGACGGTGGAGCGCTGTACGCCCAGCATGTCGGCCAGGAACTCATGTGCGAGCGGCACCGTGTCCCGGTCGAGCCTCGGAGCAGGTAGCTTCGCCCACACGCCGGAGGGGTCGAAGTTGGGCTCTGACGCAGATTTGGTGCAGCAGTCGTCGTGACGTGTCATTCGGCTCCAACCAATCTGGCTTGCAGGAGGTCGAGATGGCCTCTGCCGTACATCTGACGCTTCACGAGCTTGAGTTTCGTGATCTGGCCCTCTGTCTGACCGTTCGACCATGGTAGCGTGATCGCCGCACGAACAGCCGCCTCATCCTTGGCAACGCCAGTGGCAAACGAGGCCACGAGGCTTTGGCGCGCTCGGGCAATCCATGATGTCAGGTCAGCCTCGCGGCCACTCCGGATAAAGGTCTGGAACTCGGCAATCGTGTCGCGGGCACGGACGAGAGCTGGCACGCCGCTTTCGATCGTGGCGATGGTCACCGTTTCCGCCTTGGTCAGCGCGTCTCGCCCCGTGCTCATCAGCCGAGCAATGGTCCTGGCGGACGGGATGCGCTGAAGCTGCTCGTCTCCAATCCGGTCAGCCCGACGGCGGCGGGTGGTCCATTCCCCCACAACGCGCAGCGAACCGCGAAAGCCGCTGGCCCGCACACGCCGCCAGAGCTCGGCGCCATTGCGGCACCCGCTGGTCCAGAGAGCCTCGAGCAGCGGCCAGTATGCCTCGAGGCTGCTCTCACGCTGGCGGAAGACATCGCTCCGGCACCCCCGCAGGATCTGTCGTACCGTGCCGCGGCTCAAGCCGGTGCGCCGGACAATCTGCTTGATCGGGAGGCCGTCCGCGCCGAGAGCCCTGACCGTTGAGTTGGTCTCCTCACGGCGCAAGTAGCCCTCGTACTGGAGGCGTTCGGCACAGGTGAGAAGGTCCGGGTTGATTGTTGTCGATCCGATGACCTGACGGATCTGGCGCATCGACTTGCGCACCGCCTCCAGAAAGGCGCGGCTGGCGTTCTCCATCAGATGCCAGCGATCCGCGACCTGTATTGCATCCGGCAGCGCCTTGGCCGCCGCCTCGCCGTAGCCACCGCCTCTGTCGCGGGCGACAACGGCAATCTCCGGGTGGCTGGCCAGCCATGCCTGTGCGGTGGCCTGCTCCCGGTCCGGGAGGAGCGATGCGATCCGCCGCCGTTCGAGATCGCAGACAATGGTGCCGTAGCAATGATTGCGGCGCCAGGCCCAATCATCGATCCCAATGACGCTCAGCGGCTCTGACGGAAGGTGGGCATGCCGGCGCACAAGGCGCAGAAGAGTATCCTTGCTTACAGGCAGCATCAGCCGCCGGGCCAGGCGCGTTGCGGGCCGTCCGCCCAGAGCTAGCCCGAGGTGGTGGGCGATGCCCTCGAGCCGGGCGGTGCGCCGGGCATGGCGGGAGATCACATCCGGAGCAAAGCATTCGGTGAAGATCTGCCGCCCACACCGGACAGCATCGCAGCGGAAGCGCCGTGCCCGGATCAGGAACTGGACAGGTCGACCGGCCAGCGGCAGATCCGCCACGCGCCGGAGATAGTGGCTATGAACACGCGAGGAGATCGCGCCGCACGAAGGGCATATTCCTGATCGCAAGCCGGAATGGACAATGATGGTCACCTGCTGTGGATCAGCGTGGATCTGATCCACGACCAAGCCGGGCGGGATCAGAGCTGAGAGGCGTAGGCTTCGGTGCATGAGGCTGCCTCCTTCTGGAAGACGGCATCAATCCAGTCCTCAACTGCACCAAATCTGCGTCAGAGCCAAACTTGCACGCCGAAACACACCCGCCGACCCATCGTAAGAGGAGCGGCTGGCATAGGTACCAGATGGCGTGTTGTTAAAGGGCCTAAGCGGAACTCTATCGGCTGCCTTGGCTTACGTTGGTCAGGCAGCCAGGGCCTGAATCTGCTTCTGCACGCGTTCAAGTTGTGCAACGTAGGGCATCCGCCGCTCGCAATGACGTTCTTGCAACTTCCTCATCGTCGTCTGCTTCAGCCATTCATCCACCGCGCTATTCCTGATCGTCTCCACATCGCTCTCATGCTCGAAATCAATGACGGCCAGAGTTGCCAAGAGCGCTTGCAGTGAAGGCAAAAGCTCTGATGGATACAAACGGGGAGCGCCCATTCCGGCGTGCGAAGGACGGTATTCCGTGTTAGCGGACATGGCTTTCCTCCGATGATTATGGGTCATTGGCGTGGCCTATTTTTGGTACAGTTGGGGTGTTGCTGGGCTTGACGCAACACTCGCTCATGAGGGTGACACTTATATGTAGTGCCGATGATCAGTTGCGGTTGGCCGTCGAGAGAGGCTCCCGCAGCCCGGAGAGGGTGGCTTCCTCAGATCCCTTCAGATGCCGATGGGCTGACGATGTTGCTGCTGCCGAAGCTCCTCAAGCTGATGCAGCGTAAGGCTGGCGTCGGTGGCGATGCGCCGCTTTCAATTTTTGCGGGACGTGTCTTTTGACGTCTTCATCGCTGGCGCTGCGTGCAACCTCAGTCAACTGAAGACGATACCCTGCGTCGATTCGGCTGAGCGTGCGCACAATTTGCCAAATCGTGAATTGGAGTTTCATGAGGCGATCCAGGGTCGCGTGTGGGGCCCGCTCAATGCGGTATTGTTGTGGTGCATTCTCGGTATCCCTCCGCCGGTTATCTGACAGGATGCCCGGAACTCACAACGCGAATGGTCAGGCGGCAAAGGATTGACGGTGCTGTTGCCGCCGAAGCGTCTCCAGGAGGTCTACGTACGGCTGGCGCTTCTCCTGATGGGCGGTTCTGACCTTATCTTTAATGGATTCTCTCAGGTCTGGGTCGAGGACGTTGCCCTCCACCTGTTCCAATTCAACCTCGTTTGCAAAGTCAATGTCGTCAAGGGTATGGAGAACCTCACGCATCATGGCGTCGAGGCTCGGCGAGTACATGCGATAGAGCTGCTTCGATTGCTCGGGCACGATTTCCTCTCATTGTTCTTGCTTCTTGGCCCCAGAGATGGGGCATTAACATAGGTTGGCAAGTGCAGAGCGGCGCGTAGGATTACGATCTATCTCCATGGACGCCCTCCGAGGGGCTCGACAGCCGCGCCCGTGCTGGGGCATCCTCATCCACATCAGTGTGGCCAGAGAACGGTATCCGCTCCGGTCGTCATTCGGTCTAGCAATACAGCCAAGTTTAGTGCGGTTAGCTCGGCAGCGTCAGCTTAAGCCAATCGGAGCTGTTCGAGCGCGTCACGCTTGCTTCTAAGCCATTGAAAGTATGCGACCTGCCTCTGGTTAAAAACCCCGCAAAAGGGGGCAAAACCCGTTAAGTTGATGGAGTGGACGCTCCCTGCTCACCGGCATCAAAGTGCCAAAGGGTGGTCGTCATGAAGAGGGCCACAAGGAGAGGGAGCGTCCGCCATGCAGATTACCACAGTCGGCCTGG
>NZ_JBVVAK010000141.1:0-19156 GCF_055792825.1 Microvirga sp. GN3 | reverse complement strand
CCCGAGACAGTGCTATGGCCGGCTGCGCAACCCCGGCCAACTCCGCCGGCCACCCCAGCCGTAGCGCCACGACCGATCATGCACTAACATTGACACCGGACCACCTCGTGGGGGCTGGCCACAGACATCCCGATCGCAGGACCTTGTCACGCAGTCTCAGCCAATTCTCGAAGAGCTCACGGCGAGGACGAGAGAGTCATCCGCGCTCAATCTGCTTAAGGGTGATCAGGCCGAAGTCGTCGCGACGGTCAGCGGACCGCAGCGTCTGGTTTCGCATATGAGATTGGGCGATCTCGCGCCGCTCTATGCGACATCCGGTGGTAAGGTCATCTTAGCCCATTTGGCGACGTCCAAGGTGGAGCAATACCTCGCGAATGTCTTGCTCGAGCCAATTACGCCCAAGACCCTGTCCTCGGTTGGGGACTTGCGACGCCAACTCGACGAGGTGAAACGAACCGGGGTCGCGTATTCGTTGGAAGAATTCACACCCGGCATTGTTGGACTTGCTCAAGTTGTCCTATCCGATGACGGTGAGCCACTCGGCTCCATCAACGTCGCGCTTCCGGCAGTCAGATATAATCCAGAAATGGAGCTCCTTGTGAGAGATGCCTTGACCCATGCTCGAGCTGAGCTGGAAAGGCGTGTCCGGCTGTAGCGTCACATCCGGACACAAAGCGGAAGGTCCGCTCGGGTCAAACTTTCACATTCCGGCCACTCTTCACACGTCAGCTCTGAGCGCCGAAGCAGACCAATCGCTTACGTCTCAGGCGTGCCAAGAGTGGCCCTTCCCAAGGAACACGGAGCCGTTGTTTCCATGGGCTCGACTTGTAAGCATGCTGCTTCGATGTACGCTCAACTCCGGGCTAGTGCTCGATCGCCGCCGCTTCATACCGAACGAGGCGCTTGGCAATGACCTAATTGTCTGGGCTGGTGCCGGGTGTTTCCGAACGCAACGACGTGGGCTCAAGCTGATGGCATGTGACTTCATCTTCATGCTGACCCACTATGATCGCACCATCCCGGATGCGGTCGACCGAGTGCCGGACGCTCTTCGTGCAGGCGTGCGCCATATCGGCTTCAAGGACGTCGGGCTACCGTTCGCCGGCTTACGCAGCCTCGCGGACAGGATCCAAGCCGCCGGTGCGACGCTTTATCTGGAGGTCGTCAGCTTGGACGCACGGAGCGAAGAGGCCTCTGCCCGTGCGGCCGTCGAGCTCAGGGTCGACGTCCTGATGGGCGGCACACGCCCGCAGGTGGTTCTGCCCGTCCTGGCCGGCACAGGCATCCGCTACTACCCGTTTCCGGGTCAGGTCATGGGTCATCCGAGTGTCCTTGTGGGCACCACAGATGCCCTTGTCGAGAGCGCCCACCAACTGGCGGCGATGGAGGGCGTCCATGGTCTCGACCTCCTCGCCTACCGCTTCCAGGGCGATGTACCGGATCTGATCAGCCGGGTCTGCCGGGCGGTCGCCACCAAGCCGGTGGTGGTGGCCGGCTCCATCGACCGCCCAGAGCGGATTGCCGCCGTCATCGCGGCAAGAGCTGCTGGCTTTACCGTTGGCACGGCAGCGCTGGATGGTGTCTTTCCAGCGCGTTCGTCTGCACTTACCGACCAACTCGCGTTCCTTGTCCAACGAGCATCCTCGCCTTGAACAATGAGACGTGTTCGTGCCTGAGCCAAGTGTGTTACCTGGCGCTCGCGCAAGGTAAGATCAGGCCAAACATCCCCGCCTACACGACAACGCCCGGCCGGAAGAGTACAATCCTCCCCAGCTTCGGGCAGCCATCGTTCAGTGTGGAGATGAGCCATGAAGTCGATCCTGGTTCCGGTGGAAGAGCATCATTTCATTCAGCCTGTCCTCGAGACCGCGCTGCTGCTCGGACGAGCCCTGGACGGCTACCTGGAAGGCATGGCGATCACCCCTGACCTGCCGCCCTACATCGCCTCCGACATCACCATCGGCGACATCTCGTTTCTCGATCCCGAGGTGCGGCGGCAGCGGGCCGAGGGCTCCCGCTGCTTGTTTGAGACCTTCATGACGGCCCAGGGGGTCCCACGATCCGACACAGATCCCTCCGGTCTTTGCTTCGGCTGGCACGGCGGTGATCTGGCCGAGGACGCCTTCGTCGGCCACTATGCACGGGCCTTCGACATCACCGTGCTCGGGCGGCCGAGCGATCAGCCCAATCACCCCCGCCCACCCACAGTCGAGGCGGTGCTGTTCGAGAGTGGCCGGCCGGTCCTGCTCGTGCCTGCGACAGCGCCTGGCACCCTTGGCACGACTGTGGTGATCGCCTGGAACCGAAGCACGGAGACGGCGCGGACGGTGGCGTTGGCGATGCCGCTCCTGGCCCGGGCGCAGCGGATCGTGGTGGTCGACTTTGAGGACTGGGGCGTATCCGGCCCGTCGACGCGGGATCTCAGCCGCACCCTCACGCGGAACAGGCTGTCGGTGGAGACGAGATCCTTGCCCAACCCGCACGGACATGCGGGCGAAGCCATTCTGTCCGCAGCTGTGTCGCTCGGGTGCGATTTGCTGATCAAGGGCGCCTACACCCAGAGCCGGTTGCGGCAGTTCATTTTCGGTGGGGCCACCAGCCACATCCTGGCGAATACGACAGTCCCGGTCCTGATGGCGCACTAAATGCTATCTTCGTCACGAAGAACGGTGCCGGCTCGCTTGGCTTCATCCTCGATCGCCTCGTCGATCGACTTGATCGCGTCCTGGATCTCTGTGAACTCCACGGCTCTCTCAGGGATGAAGGCCGCCGTGTTGAGGATGATCTCGGCCATCTCGCGCCGGTGCGCGACCAGCCGCTCGCGTGCTTTCTGCAGTTGCTGAACGTAACGGTGTGTCATGGGGCAAATCCGCTTCGAACCGAGGGCAGGCCCTGCAGAATAGCACGTTTGCCTGCGTCGGATTGACGGAAGCAGCCGGGTTGCCTGAGGGTCTCGGGCACCAGCGTTATGCAGATAGCCACGTGCACGGGAATGGAGCCCGGGAGACGCTTCCCTGACCAGGAACGGTCGCCCTTTTATGCGCTTGTCCCTTCAGGCGCTGCTCAGGCGCCGGAGCGAAGGAGGGACCTATGTCGATCGTGAAAATGGTGGAGTTGTCATCCCAGTCGCCGGACAGCTGGGAGGACGCGACCCGCCAAGCGGTCGAGCGCGCCGCACAGACCTTGCGCAACATTCGCTCCGTCTGGGTCAAGGAGTTCGAGGCCGTGGTGGAGAACGAGCAGGTTAGTCGGGCATCACCACGATGCGAGACATGGTCAAAGCCTTCCAGAACGAGGATCATTGCCGGCGCCTGGTTGAAGCCATGGTCTGGCCCAAGGGACGGATTTGCCCCGCCTGTGGCTATCGCCGCTCTATCGCTCTGACCAGTCATGGAAGTGGGAGGCGAACGCGGCTTGGGCTCTACCAATGTTCGAGTGCCACCTGCCGGTTTCAGTTCACCGTCACAACCCGCACACCTCTGCACGCGACGAAACTACCTTTGCGGACTTGGCTCTCTGGCCTCTGGCTGATGCTGCAGTCGGACAAGGGCATCTCGTCGATCCACTTGGCGGAGGCGTTGGGCGTCAGCCAACCAACAGCCTGGCGTATGGGGCATGCCCTGCGCCTGATGGTTGGGCGCGAGCAGGCGCTGGATGGTGTCATCGAGATCGACGGGCTCTATGTCGGCGGCAAGCCGCGGCGGGATCCGAATTATTCTCCACCCGGCCGCGGACGCAAAGGCCAGCCGAAAACCTTGAAAACACCAGCACTTGTGGCCGTGCAGCGGCGGCCGGATGTGAGCGTTGGTGCGCTGTCCGGTGAGGTTCGGGCAGCGGTGATTGAGGATCTATCCGAGTCCGAAGCCGATCGGGTTCTTACAGAAGCTGTTGACCCTAAGGCTCACTTGATGAGCGATGAGTGGAAGGCGTTTGTGTCCCTGGGCAGCGCGTTTGCGGCCCACGACACCGTCCACCATAAGGCTCGCGAGTATGCGCGTGGTCCCGTGCACATCAACTCGGCGGAGGGCTTCAATGATCGCATCCGCCGTACGGTCTCAGGGGTGTTCCACCACATCAGCCCGCATCTGGCGGATCTCTACTTCAACGAAATTGGCTTCCGCTGGTCGCAGCGGACCGTCACAGGCCAGGCGCCGCGCCGCACGCGCAAAGGGCGACAAGTGACCAAGACCTTGTGGGCGCGAGTACCGCCGGCCTTGCAGCTTCCGTCTGTGTTCCGCTTCGCAATTGGACGCGAGATGCGCCGAACGAAAGCTGGTGGAATCGACCTTCTCTCGAAAGTAGCTGTGTTTGGTTGATAATGCCGGCGCTCAATCGGGAGCAGATCTTGCACTGATCCCTCATTAGACACAGATCTTGCGCTGACCCCACCAAACGAAAAATGACCTTCTTCTCGAGCGGAACAACTCAGCGAAGCTCGGAAGGTGACAGCGTTGCCCTCTTCGGCCAAGAAGAGTAACAGTGCAGTTCCGAAACCCAGAGCGCACTTTGTCACCGAGACCCAAGATTCAAGCGGCGGCTCTGGCACGCCTCCTCGATCAAACCTCCCGAGCTCTGCACTCCCTTGGATTTGCAGCGGATCTGTTCCCGGCCCAGTGGACAGCATTGCGCTACTTCGCCTCCGCCGAACCTGCGCAGCGGACAGCGAGCGCCCTTGCCCGATTTCAGGGTATTGCCGTTGGTCCCGTCACCCGCACGGTGCGCACCCTCATGGCGAAAGGCTATGTGCGCAATCTCGAAGGACGGGCACGGGGACGCGCCAGGCAGGTTGAATTGACAGAGGCTGGGCGCGCACTTCTCGCTGCCGATCCGCTTCATCACATCACCACGGCCATCGACAAGCTCGATGGCGAGCAGCGGCTGGCCCTGGCAAGTGCCCTGGAGCATATTATACGCCACCTGCAAGCCGATCGGGATGGGGGCGAAGGCCTCTAGCGCCCCCTGCCCTCAATTGCCTCGATCAGAAGCGCCTCGTCGAATGGCTTGACGAAGACCTCCTCAGCCCCCCAAACCTCTGCCAGCGAGGCAGCCGTCTCGATCGTCATTCGGGGCCCGCCGCCCGTCATAGCGAAGACCCGCAGATGCGGTTGCTCGTTCCTAAGCCGCTTGATCAGCGAGATCCCGTCAACACCCGGCATCCATATGTCGGTTACGACGACGTCAAAGGAGCCCGAGGCTAGAAGCTCGAGAGCCTGCTGACCGTTTTCGGCTGTGACGGTCTCGTAGCCTGCGGCGTACAGCGCAATACGGATTGACTCACGGACTCCCAATACGTCATCGATCACCAAGATCCGACATGAACTCTGCATGGCCGATTGCTTCCTCTCTTGTGTTTCTCTAGTCATCCACAAACGTGATGACTATTTTTGTGCCCTGGTTCACTTCGGACTGGATGTCGATCGATGCTCCCCATCCGGTAACGATCCTGTAAACAAGGGCCAAGCCGAGACCGGTCCCCCCGCTCGTGGATCTGGTCGTGAAGAACGGCTCGAAAGCTTGCCTGCGTGTATCGGCATCCATACCCGCGCCATTGTCCGCAATGCACAGAACAGCCTCATCCCGGTCCGCGTGATGGCTGAGCGAAATCTCGATCCGTCCGGCACCGGCCATGGCATGCACAGCATTCCCGACCAGATTGCCGATCACCTGAAGAAGTTCTCCAAGCGGGACGGAAAATGTGTCTACCCGATCGATTCTGACATCGAGTTCCACGGCTGCCGGAATGGCAGGCCGCACCGCATCGATCGCCTTTGCCAGGGCTTGGTCGAAGGGCACGAGCGGGCTGGCCTGCAAGCCGGGACGCACCGTCGTCAGGATTCCTGCAACGATCTCCCGGGCACGCAGTCCCGCATCCTCGACGATCCCCATCTGATATCGCCTTTCGTCGGTGGGATCGAGGCTGCCGAGGACCCGTCGGGTCAGGTTGATGATCGGGTGGAGTAAATTGTTGATCTCGTGTGCCACGCCTCCCGCAAGCTGCCCGAGAGCCGCCATCTTCTGCTGCTGCATTTGCCGCTCGCTCAGCAGAATCTCATTGGTGACGTCGCTGAAGATGCCGCGATGGCCGCAATAGCGGCCATGTATATCGGTTATAGGCGCTCCGCTGACGGCGAGATAACGGTCCAAACCCGATTGCTCCTGAAGGGCTAGCACTACAGATCGAAAAGCGGTTCGCTCCCGAAGGGCCCTTTCGAGGGTCGCGAGACTTTGGATGCCGGACGAGCGCGACGTGCGACGCAGGCTTTCGATGAAACCGCTCCTGGGAGAAACCCCCAGGGCCCTACCGTCGATGCGCCCCGCAAGGTATGCCAATCGTCCCTCTTCATCGGTTTCCCAGAAGCTGTCGGACGCGCTGTCGGCAAAGCTGCGGAACCGCGCCTCGCTCGATTGGGATGCGCGTAGAAGTCTGCGCTCGCGGGCCTGGATATCGAGCGACGTCACAATTCCGAAAATCAGGAGCGAAAGACCCGCACCCAAATAGACGCCATTCACTGCAAACGCGTTAGGAGCGAGGCCGTCCGCCGTATCGAGCAGCAACCTCGCCGCACCGCCGGCAATCGCCGGAAACCAGCATAGAAGGAACAGAAGGGATCGGCGCCATTCGTGGAACATCATCGCTAGTGCGAGTCCAACTCCGGCGGCGAGAGCGGCGAGACCTATATAGGATGAATAGAGCCGGATCATGCGGATGTCCGCCACGAATTCGACGACCACCTGAGCTGCGCAGATGAGAAGAATGACGATCCCGCCCCTGTTCACCCGCGCAAGCCATGGCCGGTACGTCCGGACCCTCAGGTAGCATGCTTCGAAGGATAACCAGGCTGCGAAGGTCAGCAGACTGCCCGACAGTGATGCCATGCGGGAGAGATCGAATGACCCTGGAATGAGAGCAGTCTCCAGAAAGGCTCGGTCCGCTGCGACATAAATCATGAAAGCCAGAACGAGAGCGCTCAGCCGAAGCAGTGCTCCGTCCCTAAGAGCCCAACCGATGGCAAGAAGATAGGCAAAGAGAGCCACAAGCGCCCCCATCAATCCGCCGAAGGCAAGAGCCTGCTGACCATAGGTTGCGGCATAGGCTCGCTCCGACTCCAGCCAAAGCAGGGCTCGCATGGAGGAATGCGTTTCCACGCGAATGTAGAGCTCCTGCCCCGAGATGGACGCGGCTTCGACGTGAAAGGCAGGATAGCGCAGGAGTTCTCTGCCTGCGGCATAGTCGTCTTTCGGCTTCCAATCGACTATTCGCCATTCGGTCCCTGTCGGGACAAAGAGAGCTGCATGAGAAATCCGCGACTCGTGCAGTGATATGACCCAACCGGCCCCGGGGGGCAGATCGGGCACCCTCATCCGAAGCCAGAAGGCCGCGTTGCCGGTGGGGCTGACCCCGCGATTGGCAGTGCGGCCGTTCGCTGCGGTAAAGAGCGACGGATGGGCGGCAACGGTCTCGATCGTCGCCTGGCCAGTTGGATCGACGAAATGATCGGCCGTCGGGCCGATAAAAACCCTCTCCTGGCCCGGCAATTTCGCAAGAGACTGCGCCTGCGCCGGATATGTTCCTATGACCTGAAACAGGAAAGTCGCAAAGAGCATAGCGTAGGCAAAAGTCAGTCCGGGCCGCAACCGTATTCTCATCGCGCAACCTTAAAGCAGTGGCCTAACCCTAAGGGAGTACCCGCTTGACGCATAGAGCTTTTACCATTTATGGCTCACTGAGCTAATAAATCGGGTTGATGCACTTTCCTGGATGAAGCCATGCCCGGCTGCGGTGCGATCTTAAGTCGAAAACCGTCGCCCGGTCCGTAGAGAAGAAATGGCAGAGTTGCAGGGGGAATAGACATCTCGCCGAGCTGACGGGCATTGGGGCGGCCGGAATGAGTGGATGGCGAAGGAACGGGCATATCTGTGGCTTCTGGCACAGAACGATGTCGCCTGCCCACCCGAGAATAGCAGCCCGAACTCCCGTTATTGAAACCGCAAGTGCGATGCTCGTTCGGGCATGGCATGCGGTCGCCGAAACCTACGATTTTAGCACTCGCGAGAGCTTAGGGCTCAGTGCGTGAGCGAATACTGCTGACATAATACGCGCGTGGGGGAAAGTATGACGCTGGTTGCTGCCGACAAGATTGCTCAGCTCAAAGCGGGCGTGAACAAGGCACTGGGGTATATCGAGACCGCTCTTTCCGCCAAGGTTCTGGCGCAGAAGTTGCCCTTTATCGGCGACAAGCTGCAGGATGCTTTCGACAAAGCGGAATCGACCGTCAACCAGATCCGCGATTTGAAAGAGACGATCTTCGAGACGCTGGACGATCTGAACAACCTGCCCGAATATGCCGAGGCGCAGATCGAGACGGCGATCAATGACGCTCTGAGAGCAGCCGACTTCCTTCAGACCGCCGCAGACGTCATCATCAACGGCACCGACGTCCAGATCAGTTTCACCTGTGACGAGGTGAGAACTATCACGCTTGACCTCGCATCCGATCTCGGTCTCGGCGGGCTGGGGATCAGCACGTCCGGCCAGGCGCAGGTCGAACTCTCCTGCGCATTCGAATTCACGGTGGGCGCGGATGCCAGCGGAACCGACGCCTTCTACCTCGTGACGAATGGAGGAGCGCCCGAACTGGCGCTCGGAATCAGCGTCACGGCTCCGCAACTGGCAGCCGATGCATCGCTCGGTTTTCTCAACTTCAACGCCACCGACATGGGCTCATCCGTGACGGGGGCGTTCACCGTCGACCTCAAATCAGACGCGGACGGCAAGCTGAGGCTGTCCGAGATCGACAGCGGGGTCGACGTCCTCGATGCGACCTTCACCGGACAGGCGGATATCGACATCCATCTGTCGGGCGACATGGGTGCCGCCAATCTGCCCAAGATCAGTGCCGACCTCGCCGTCGACTGGGCGTTCGATAACTCGACTGTCAACCCGGATGGCGGTCAGCCCTTCGGCGGCACGCCGAAGGTCGTGTTCAACAACGTCAGCTACGATTTCGGCACTTTCGTCGAGGACTTCATCAAGCCGATCCTCGCCCATCTCGACCCGGTTCTCCAGCCGATTGACAAGGCGCTGGCCATCTTCCGCACGGACCTGACTTTCCTGAAAGTGTTCCCCAATTGGGAAGGGGTCTTCGACAAGGCGGGAGCGGATGTCGGGGGCACGGATGCGGCCGATGGGAAGATCACGCTCATCGACTTCGTCAAGATGGCGCAGCCGAATGCCAACTTGACGGGTGCGGTCGGGTTCATCGAACTCGTAGACGATATCGTCGACTGGGCCGCTTTCTTCCAGGGTAAGACCTTCGGCACCGACGAGTATGATCTCGGCTCGTTCGAGATCCTGGAAGACATCCGGGATGCTGCGGTCTTCCTCGATGGAATTGCACCCGACGCCTTGAATGCCGTCGGCAACACTCCCAACCTCGCCACGTTCCTCGGCGGCTTGGTAGGCGGCGGCTACAGCGCCGTCGATAGCGATGGACAAAGCGGCCAGGACATCCTCGAGGACATGCTCCTAGGCGATTTCTTCAAGTTCCCGATCCTGACAAATCCGATGGAGGCCTTCCATTTCCTCCTGGGCGGACAGGCGGACCTGTTCTCGCTCGACCTGCCAGCGCTGTCGCTCGATTTCGGCGGCGATCTCGGACCCGACGGAAGCCCCTCGGGCGACCTCCTCGATCTTGCCGTCTTCCCCATCGTTCCGGGAATTTCCATCAATCTCGAAGGTGCGATCGAGGTGGCCATGGACATGGCGTTCGGCTTCGACACGCGCGGCCTGATGCAGTTCAAGGAAAGCGGATTCACGGATTACGCAACGGTCTTCAACGGCTTCTTTGTCAGCGATCAGCGGGGAGACGATGGGGATATTCCAGAGGCATCCCTCTCCGTTCTGCTTCAACTTGCGGTCAACGCATCGATTCCTTTCGCCACCATCGGCGGGGCTGGCAACATTGCCGGTCAAATCCTTCTGAATCTCAATGACATCGTCAATGGATCCCCCGCAGACGGGAAGATCTATCTCGACGAGATGGGCAATGCCCTCCTGACCAATCCTTTCGGCATTTTCGACATGTCGGGCCAGATCACGGCAGGCTTCGCAGCCTTCGTGAACGTGGCCGGCTATGACCTCTGGCGCTACAACTCGCCACGCTACACGCTCGGCAGCTTCTCGTTCTCCGACGTTCCTCCGGTCGCGGCCGGAGATACTCCGCCGCCCCCACCGGATCTCGGCACGCTCGATGGAACGAACCTCGTTCTCAACATCGGTGACCGGGCTCACTATCGTGCGACCTCCAACAAGAGCGATGGCGACGAAACCTTCGAAATCGGAGGCAGCGGCGGTGATGTCTCCGTGCTCGCCTTCTCGCGCTCGCAGCAGTTTGACAACGTTAGCGGAATCGTGGCGAACGGCGGCGCGGGGGATGACGCGATCCTGCTCTCCGTCGATCTCGACATCTCCGCGACGCTCGATGGCGGCAGCGGCACGGACTACCTTTACGGCGGCGCGGCTGCCGATGTGATCCGGGGAGGAACCGGTCGCGATTATCTCCACGGGCGCGCTGGAGGGGATCGGCTGGAAGGACAGGACGGAGATGACGTCCTCGACGGCGGTGCGGGTGCCGACACCCTGGATGGCGGCGCCGATTTCGATATCGTCACCTACGAGAACTCGACAGCAGCCATCCGCATTGATCGGGAGACAGGCGAAGCCAGCGGCGGGGATGCCGAAGGCGATACCTACTCGAATATCGAAGTGTTCGAGGGATCGAATCTCGGCAACGACACCATGCTGGGCGGCGCCGGGTCCGACATCTTCCTCGGCTTGCTGGGAGATGACCGCCTGGAGGGACGTGCCGGGAACGATGTGCTTCTCGGCGGCGAGGGCAAAGATATCCTTCTGGGCGGGCTCGATGACGACACGCTCTATGGAGGCGGTGGCAACGATTCGCTCGACGGCGGGGAAGGTGCCGATGTTCTCAAGGGCGGATCGGGCGACGATCTCTACCTCGTCGATCATCAGGGCGATTCCGTCTATGACCACGATGGAGCAGATGCAGGCGGCTACGACCGCGTCATCTCATCCGTCAACTTTACTCTGGTGGATGGAAGCGGGATCGAGGAACTCGTGCTGACGGGTTCGGCCCGGAGCGGAACAGGAAACGCGGACCAGAACCAGATCATCGGCACGGCCGCCGCGGATACCCTCAACGGCGGCGGCGGCGTGGATACGCTCGAGGGAGGCGCGGGCAACGATACGTACGTGCTCGACAGCCTGGGAGACCGGGTTCTGGAACTGGCCGGCGAAGGAACAGACGAGATTCGCCTTTTGATCGGAGGCATTGCTGCCGGAGCGACCTTCTCGCTCGACACCGATTGGGGTGCTCAGATTGAGAACGTGACGCTGGCGGATGATGCCCACGGAATCGATCTTACCGGTAACAGCCTCGACAATGTTCTGGTCGGCAACCGCGGAGCCAACATTCTCCGAGGGTTGGAAGGAAACGATACGCTGATCGTCGGCTTCAGTGGCGCAACGAAGGACGATACACCTGTTGATGAGGTGTATGGTGGTTCCGGTTTCGACCATCTGGTGGTGGACTGGTCGGGCCTGACGGAAGCGGCGTTCTTCGACGGCGACTATGACAGCGGCATCGACGGCTATTCGAGCACGAGCACCATCGGCGGCTACACCCGGTTCTACCACTACGGCGTCGAGCGCTACACGGTCACGACCGGCTCGGGCAACGACACGATCGAGACCGGCCAGCACCGGGACGTGATCTCGGCAGGCGCCGGCGATGATACGATCCGCTCAGGCGCGGGCTGGGATCAGGTCGACGGCGGCACCGGCAACGACAGCTGGAAGGCGGACTGGTCGGACGTGACGCAGGCGATCACGCTCGATCTCAACGCCAGCGACACGGCCCTGACGGACGGACGCTTCGTGAAGAATGTCGAGTGCCTGGAGGAGTTCAAGACCGGCGCCGGCGCCTTCGACGATGAGATCACCCTGAACAAGGATGCCAGCATCGGCCCCGATACGATCTACACGCAGGATGGCTCCGACACGGTCTACGTGTTCGGCGGCACGACCAAGGACGACACGGCGGCCGATATCATTCACATGGGTACGGGCGCGGACGATCACTTGGTGGTGAACTGGTCGGGCCTGACGGAAGCGGCCTTCTTCGACGGCGACTATGCCGGTGTCGATGGCTATTCCAGCTCCAGCACCATCGGCGGTTATACCCGGCTCTATCACTACGGCGTGGAACGCTACACGGTCACGACCGGCGCGGGCAATGACACGATCGAGACCGGTGCCAACAAGGATGTCATCTCATCCGGAGCCGGCGACGACACCATCCGCTCTGGATCTGGTTGGGATCAGGTCGATGGCGGCGCCGGCAACGACAGTTGGAATGCGAACTGGTCGGACGCAACACAGGCAATCACGCTTAACCTCAATGCCAGCGATACGGCACTGACGGATGGGCGCTTCGTCCGGAATGTCGAGCGCCTGGAGGAGTTCAAGACCAGCGCAGGCGCCTTCGACGACGTGATTACGCTGAACAGGAACGCGGCCATCGGCTCCGACACGGTCTATACGCAAGATGGGTCGGATATCGTGTATGCGTTCGGCGGCACGACCAAGGACGACACTGCCCAGGATAGCGTGTACATGGGCGCGGGCGCGGACGATCACTTGGTGGTCGACTGGTCCAGACTGACGGAGGCAGCCTTCTTCGACGGCGATTATGTCGGGATCGATGGATACTCCAGTTCGAGCACCGTCGGTGGCTATACCCGGCTCTACCACTACGGTGTGGAACGCTACACAATTGCGACGGGTGCGGGTAACGATACGATCGAGACAGGCGCCAATCGCGATGTCATCGCGGCCGGGGCTGGTGACGACACCATCCGCTCGGGCTCCGGCTGGGATCAGGTAGACGGTGGCGCCGGCAATGATAGCTGGAGCGCAAACTGGTCGGATGCGGCCGAGGCGATCAACCTCGATCTCAACGCCAGCGACACGGCCCTGACGGACGGACGCTTCGTGAAGAATGTCGAGCGCCTGGAGGAGTTCAAGACCGGCGCCGGCGCCTTCGACGATGAGATCACCCTGAACAAGGATGCCAGCATCGGCCCCAATACGATCTACACGCAGGATGGCTCCGACACGGTCTATGTGTTCAGCGGCACGACCAAGGATAACACCGCCACCGATGCCGTCTTTATGGGCATAGGTGAAGACGACCATCTTGTGGTCGACTGGTCAGGACTGACGGAAGCGGCGTTCTTCGACGGCGACTATGTCGGCATCGATGGCTATTCCAGTTCGAGCACCATCGGCGGCCACACCCGGCTCTACCATTACGGCGTCGAGCGCTACACAGTCACGACGGGTGCGGGCAACGACACCATCGAGACCGGCGCCAACCGTGACGTTATCGCGGCCGGCGCCGGTGACGACATCATCCGCTCCGGATCTGGCTGGGATCAGGTCGATGGCGGCAGTGGCAACGACAGCTGGAGCGCGAACTGGTCGGATGTAACGCAGGCGATCACGCTCGATCTCAATGCCAGCGACACCGTGCTAGCAGACGGGCGTTACGTCCGGAATGTGGAGCGCCTGGAGGAGTTCAAGACCGGCGCGGGCGATTACGATGATGTGATCACGCTGAACCGCAACGCCAGCATTGGCTCTGACACGGTCTATACCCAGGACGGCTCGGACACCGTCTACGTGTTCGGCGGCACGACCAAGGACGACACTGCCCAAGATGGCGTGTACATGGGTGCGGGCCGGGACGATCACCTCGTTGTGGACTGGTCGGGGCTGACGGAAGGAGCTTTCTTCGATGGCGATTATGCCGGTGTCGATGGCTATTCCAGCTCCAGCACCATCGGCGGTTATACCCGGCTCTATCACTACGGCGTGGAACGCTACACGGTCACGACCGGCGCGGGCAATGACACGATCGAGACCGGTGCCAACAAGGATGTCATCTCATCCGGAGCCGGCGACGACACCGTTCGCTCAGGCGCAGGCAACGACAGCTTGTCGGGGGGTGACGGCAATGACTGGCTGGAGGGCGGTGCCGGGAATGATATTCTCCAGGGCGGCGACGGCGACGGTGACATCGCGGTCCTCTCGGGCTCACGCAGCGATTATACATTCGCACTCCATCGCGATGGCATTATCGACATCTCGGATCGGCGGGATGCCGGAGACGGCCAGGACAATGTCGAGGGAATTGAATTCCTTCAATTCTGGGACGGGACAATTCGACTGACCACTGTTGCTCTCGAAGACCAAAGCGTCGGCGAAGACGAGCATTGGTCGTTCCAATTCCCCGAGGAGCTCTATTCCAGGCAGGGAGCATTGGACCCGAGCATCACTCTGGCTGATGGAAAGGCCTGGCCGGAATGGCTCACATTCAGTGCCGAGACCAGAACCTTGTCGGGCACCCCGCCGCTGAACTTCAACGGTGTCATCGATCTGGCAATTAGTGTCCGCAGCAACGCCCGCGTCGCCTTGTCGAGCCTTAGGCTTACGGTGGAAGCCATCAACGATGCGCCGGTGGCCGCGATATCCGGCAACAATGCACTCGGAAGCGAGGACACGGTCATCACCGGCAAGGTGCTGGCGGGAACGGACGTCGAAGGCAATCCCCTTGCATACGAGTTGGTCGCACCCGTTGCGGGGCTGAGCTTCGCGGCCGATGGCAGCTACAGCTACACCCCGACTGCGAACTTCCACGGCACTGTTTCCTTCGAGTATCGAGTCGTGGATAGCGCTGGGGCGAAAAGCGCGCCGATGACATTCGTCCTGAGCGTCGCTTCGGTTAATGATGTTCCATCGGATATCATCCTCTCGAATGCCGCCGTGACCGAAAACGCGAGTGCAGGAACAGTCGTTGGTTCGCTCACCGCGCTCGATGTCGATGGGGATTCGGCCTTCACCTTCAGCCTGCTCGACGATGCCGGCGGACGGTTCATGCTCGGCGCGGACGGAAAGTCCATCGCGGTCAAGAACGGGTTCCTCCTGGACTACGAGCAGGCCATGGGCCATCAGGTTGTTGTACGGGCTACCGACGGAAACGGCGCCAGCTACGACGAGAAAGTGACCATCGCGCTGTCGGACGTGCCGACTGAGAACACGACCGGCACGGGCGGAAGCGACATGGTCTCGGGCGGGTCAGGCAGCGATAATCTCTCCGGCGGTGCCGGAAACGACGTCCTGAATGCCGGCGGAGGCAAGGACAGGGTCAATGGTGGCTCCGGCAACGACCGGATCATCGGCGGTGCCGGCCAGGATTCACTCACCGGCGGCTCGGGCAAGGACGTGTTCGTGTTCGCCAACAAGGATACCGGCGCGAGCAAGGCCAAGGCCGATTATATTTCGGATTTTTCGGGCAAGGGCGGCGACAAAATCGAACTGAAGCTGATCGATGCTGACGTGAAGAAGAAGGGCGATCAGGCCTTCACCTTCATCGGCAAGAACGCCTTCACCAAGGCCGGGCAGGTCAGTTACGAGAAGATTGGCGAGGAGACGTTCATCTATCTCAACACCGACAGCGACAAGTCGGCGGAAGGTGTGATCAAGCTCAAAGGGGCCATGGACTTCAGCAAGGGTTGGTTCGTGCTGTAACGGACATAAGCTTGGACGTTTCGGCTCCGTTGCATTAACTTGAAAAGGGCGCAACGAGCCCGGTTGAATGGAGCGCCCAGGCGGCAAGGCCGAAGAACTGGTTGACGAGACGGATTTCGCCTGCCACGCCGGGTGGCTGAGGACGCAGTGACCGCGGCGGATCATGCGCATGACCTCGAAACCCCCGATGGTGGCAGAGGCTGTCTTCATCCTCTGGAAGCTACGCGCCGGCCGGATCAGGCACTTGAGCGCACCATGATCCGCTTCAACGATGTTATTCAAGTATTTCGATGTCCGATATCCTTCGGCAGCCCCTCGCTTTGTAAGCGTCGGATGGCCTTCGGGTACGAGGCCAGTCTGTCAGTCGTGATCGAGCGTGGCGGATAGTCGCTCATCGTCTTGAGCGCTTTACGCAAGAAGCGATAGGCTGCTCCAGTGTCGCGTCTCTCTGCCAGCATGGAACAGGTACTTCCACCTCCCGCCGACCCGAACATAGGTCTCATCAACCCGCCATGATCCTGATCGAAAGCCCTGGCATTGGCGAACTCGCTTCTCAATCTCTGGGGCATAGCGCTGAACCCAGCGGAAGACGACCTGTGAGAAAATCCACTGGGAGCTCGAACGTGCTACAATAGCCAGAGTCTTCCAGGGAGGGCAGGTCATGGACCCTGTCGATCCGCAGGCCTCAAGTGAGACGGTTCAATCGTCCTGTTCCCGCTCAGATCCATCACGGCTAAAGCGCGTTCGGCTGGTGCACGTTGATCGCCGGCAGCTGTGCTGGACCATGCTCGATGTCGAGCGACTGGTCGACGAGGACCATCCGGTTCGGGCGATCTGGGAACTGGTGGGCCGGCTTGATCTGTCAGCCTTTGTAGACCAGATCGGTTCGCTTGAAGGTGGAGCTGGGCGGCCTGCCTACGATCCTCGGCTTTTGGTGAGCCTATGGATCTACGCCTACAGCCGCGGCATCGGTTCAGCGCGAGAGGTCGAGCGACGCTGCGAGCACGATCCCGGCTTTCGTTGGCTGACGGGCCTCCTCACGATTAACCATCATACCTTGTCCGACTTCCGCTTGGCCCATCATGACGCGTTGGACGCGGTGTTCACGCAGGTACTTGGGATCTTGAGTGAGGAGGGATTGGTGACCCTGCAGACCGTCATGCATGACGGCACGAAGATCACCGCGCAGGCCGGACCGAGCTCGTTCAAACAAGAGGAGCAGATCCGGAAGCATCTGACGGCGGCTCGGGAACATGTTGCCGCCATGGGAGATCCTCGCAGTGAGGACCAGACACCGCGGCAAGCCGCAGCTCGCGAGCGGGCGCGCCGCGAGCGCATGGAGCGGCTCGAGCAAGCCCTCGTCAACGTTCAGCAGATCAGTGCCGCCAAACGCCCGGGCTATGCTCGCGCGAGCACGCAACAGATCGGCGTGAGCACGACGGATCCGCAGGCGCGGATCATGCGCCACCGGGATGGGCATTATGGCTTGAGCTACAATGTCCAGATCTCCACCGATGCTGCCCATGGCATCGCAGTCGGCTTGCATGTCGGGCAAGCCGCTCCTGATGACGAATATCTTGTTCCGGCGGTGGCGCAGATCGAAGACCGGCTGGCCCAGACGCCCGAGCAGATGGTGGTGGATGCCGGCTATACCAGCCGCCAGAACATCCTGGCCGTGTCTGAGAAGGCGATTGAACTGGTGGGCCCGTGGACTGAAGGTGATGGACGGGCCAGGCAGCGCTTTGCGCGAGCGGGCATCGGCGAAGGGTTCTTGCCGGACAAGTTCCGTTACGACCCGGCTTCCAACACCTACATCTGCCCGGAAGGCAAACGTCTGACGGCCTGCGACGGCCAGGAGGCGAGACCGGGGCGGACCATGGTGCGCTATCGCGCCCGTCAGGCGGATTGTGGGCCTTGTCTCAAGCGTGGACAGTGCTGCTCTGGCAACCGGCGCTATGGGCGCTCCATCGTGGTGACCCGTGAGGATCCAGTGGTGAGCGCCTTCCGAGCGCGTCAAGCGACATTCGAGACGCGGATCTTGCTGCGCGAGCGTGGACGGGCGGCGGAACTGGTCAATGCGTGGTTGAAGGAGAAGCTTGCCCTCAGGCGCTTTCATGTTCGTGGCTTGAGGAAGGTCAGCACTGAAGCCCTCTGGGCAATGTTGACCTACAATATCCAGCAATGGATTCGTCTGCGCTGGCTTCCAAGATTTGCCGCCCGCACCGCCTGAAGGCAGCAACGCGCAAGGCACTCTGGCCTCAGCTTGGAGGCTGACCGCAAGCATCTCCGCCTAGCAACTGCGTTCTGTCTTGCGTGCACCATGGGAGCACGCCATGGCCTGAGCTGCAGCAAACGCTCCTCGGAAGAATTTTCTCACAGGTCGAAGATAGTGCTCGGGTCAACAGCGACACCGGACTCCTCCATCATCTCGGCCAGATCACGGTAGCTGATCCCGTATTTGCAATACCCAGCGTACACACAGCAGGATGACCTCGACTGGAAAGCGGCGGCGCTTGAATAGAGACATCAGGACGGCTCCTCAATTGGCCGCCCTTTCCTAACCCGCCAAGGTTAATGCAACAGAGCCAACAGACTTTGGTGCGTAATCTCGGATGAGAGCCGCATTCAGCCCCTGACACTGGAGTTCAGGCGAGGCGCTGGGATACCGGCATGCCAAGGCGGGTCATGAGGTTAAGGACCTTGCAGCCGACTGCGGCTTCGGTCTTTTGCATTGGCAGATTCCGGGCGTGGAGGCGACGACCAATCACGGTCTTGTAACGCATCATTGCAACCTCGCCCAAGGACCGCCGGCCATAGTTGACCGCCTTTTGCCAGCCGAGCCGACCACGCTCCTGAATCAGCTGGAGGTGCTGGTCGCGCTGGGTGGGCGCCGTCTCGGCCGTGTCGCTCGGCACTGCTGTTGATCGTGGTGGGATGATCACGGCCGCAGCAGGATCCCGCTCGGCGATAGTACGGTAGACGGACTCACCATCATATGCGCCATCAGCCGTGACCGAAGCGATCGAGCGTGGGATCTGATCCAGCAAAGGCCCGACCAGCGAGGCGTTGCCGTCTGCAGTGGTCGTCAGTTCCGACGCGAGGATCTCATCGGTATCGGGATCGACGGCGAGGTGGAGCTTTCGCCAGGTCCGGCGCCCGTGGCCGCCATGCTTCTCACGCTGCCATTCGCCAACACCAAATACGACCAGCATGCCTTCGGTCTGGCGCCAGGGCCGATTAAACGCCAGCCGGAGCACCAAGCCGATCTCGACCGCGATCGCCAAGTAGGGATCAACGCAAGATCTATGCCTGATTGTACGGCGGCATTATCAACCAAAGACAGCTACCTTCGAGAGAAGGTCGATCCCGCCGTCCTTCGATCGGCGCATCTCGCGTCCAATTGCGGAGCGGAAAACGGCTGGAAGTTGGAGTGCAGGCGGTATTCTCGCCCACAACGTCTTGGTCACCGGCCGTCCTTTGCGTGTG
>NZ_JBVVAK010000140.1:0-19484 GCF_055792825.1 Microvirga sp. GN3 | reverse complement strand
TCGACACCACCGCCGGCCGTCCAGCCGGTGTTGTCGTCGGTGTAGGCCAGACCACCGGTGGCGTAGACCAGGAAGCGGTCGAAGGCGACACCGGCGCGCAGGCGCACCGTGCCCCACCAATCCGCCGAGTCCTCGAACTCGCCGGGCACGAAGGTGCCGGCAAAGCCCGGGCCTGGGATGAACACGGCATCGTTGTCGTCGGTGTCAATCCACTGGATGTCGGCCTCGGCACCGATCACGAACGAGCCGAACTGATAGTTGTAGCCGATCTGGCCGCCGCCGGTGAAGTTGCCGTCGTTGCCATTACCGAAGTTCAGCGTGCCGACCAGGCCGGCCGGAATGCCCGGGCCGGTCAGCACCACGGTTTCGTCATCGTCGTCACGCCAGCCCCAGCCGAGATTGCCACCGACATAGAACCCGGTCCAGGTGAAGATCGGCGCCGTGACAATCGGAGCGGGAGGCGGTGCCTGACTGGGAAGATCGGCCGCAGAAACGGTCGAGACAGCCGCCGTTGCGAGAGCGGTTGCAGCGAGTAAACTAAGAATAGGTTTTTTCATGAGCAATCCCCTGTGTGCGAAGATCCACAAGGGCAGAGTATGGACCAATGGCCAAGAAGGCCTATAGCAAAGATGCAACACTTCGCTGATTTACGTGTGAATGTCAGTACTTCTGACGTGAATACATGCCTATGAGCCTGCGAATACCTTTTCGGATTTGACAGGCAGAGGATCGCATGGCCTACTGGCTTGGCTTCGGAGTAACCCCCGAAGGCGAGGAGATCACTAAACCCTGCCCTTCCGGGCAGGGTTTTTTTAGTGGCACACTCACTTTGACCGTTCAGCTCCATAACGGCCTTCCGCGAAATCTTCCTCGATAAAATTGGAGCTCAGCCTGAAGGAGAGAGTGAGCCTGGAAGATCGCATAATGGCATCTCTCGGACGTAACGCGTCCGTCTCCTCGCCCGGTCTAAGCAGACATCACGAAGGGCAGGAGATCTTCAGGGCCTGGCCCGTGCGGCCCATCTCAACTTCCGTATCGTTCCCGTCTTTGCTGGTCTTCCCGCCGCATCCGTTCCCTGACGCCGCCTTCCACCGTCGTGCCCGAGCGCATCGGCTGGTGCAGATTTCCAGATGTCGGAGGAGCAGGCGGAGCCGTTTCGATCTGCACGCGATGATAGATATCCGCGGCGATGTGCTCGGTCAGATCGGGCAGGAGCCGGTGGGCCGTGACGGCGGCCTGCGCCTTCCAGCCAACGGCGATCTCCTTCGTCGGGTGGATCGAGGCCCAGACGATGGTATCGACGACCTTCTGCGGATCATCCAACAGGATCATGCGCGGTGTGCCACCGCTATAGTTGGCCACATGCTGGAAGAACGGGGTGTCGGCGGCCGAGGGCATGACCGTCACCACCTTGATGTTGTTGAGCTTGTTGAGCCGCAGTTCCTGGGTCAGGGCCGCTCCAAGCCCGTTCACGGCATGTTTTGAGGCGGCGTAGATGGCCTGATAGGCGAGCGGCACCTCGCCCTGCACCGAGGAGATGTTGACGATCGTGCCATAGCCCTGCTGGCGGAACAGGCGCATTGCCGTGTGGCTGCCGTAGACCACCCCTTTGAGATTGACGTCGATGACGCGCTCATGGTCCCTGAGTGGCACGTCCTCGAACCGCCCGATCGCCCCGACGCCGGCATTGTTGATCCATACGTCGATGCGCCCGAACCGCTCGACCGCAGCCCTGGCGAGCCGGTCGATGTCGTTGGGCCGGCTGACATCCGTGGTGACGACCAGCGGGGTTCCACCAGCGGCACGAACCTCGGCCGCAACCTCCTTGAGAACCTCAGTCCGGCGGGCGGCTAGCACGACATTGGAGCCATGGCGGGCCAGCTTCAGGGCCACGCCACGGCCGAACCCGCTGGAGGCGCCGGTGACCACGTAGGTGCGGCCCGCCAGCCACTGGCGCTCGCTCTGCATGAGCTGGGACGGAGCCGCGCATCCTCCCAACGATGCGCCCAGCATCAGCATCACCAGGGCTGCCAGAAGCGTCTCTCGTCGGATCATGGCCGCTCAGCCTTTATCGCGCAGCGATGTATGGCTCGTGCCGGCCGGTCGTCTTGTGGCACGACCACGGCGCAGCCAGACACCCCAGAAGGACCAACGGTAGAGGATGAGTGAGCCTCGCGGCAAGCTTCACCGGTAATGAGGCATGGAGTGCGGATGCGCAGGTAGACGAAGAACCGCTCTTGGCACTGGGCTGACCTAAGCCGAAGGTCAGCATGAGTGGAGTGAAGCGGACGTTCATTCAATCCGCTCTATGTTACACGTTGACCCAGAGCTGACTCTAGCTGGTCGGGGATCATTTGCCTTGTGCGCAACACGATCGCTTGGACGGCTCTGGCGTCAGCGGTTCTCCACGTGCACTTCAGTCTCCGTACCCCTCTATCAGGCCAGGCAAATCGGCGGCTTAGACTGGTTCGTTACTGTCTCACGTTAGGATGTGCCGACGGAGTCTTCTGAATACGCTCGAACGCAACTGTATCTGGTTCCGTAGAGGGGTTTCTGCGAATCTCACAGCATGAGGTTTTACCGGAACCGGGAGATGATCCGACTAGCGTCTTTGCTGGTGTCTCCGTCGATGCTGCTGTAGCCTCGGATCAAAGAGGGAGGTCTTCGATGAGACGGCTCCTCCTTGCTCTTGGCTTGACGTTGCTCACCATCGCAGGCGCGACCTCGCAGACGAGCGGTCGCGTCTACCGGATGGCCATCATCTCTCCTGCGGGCTCCGTTGCAGACCTGACGGAGGCCGGACGCCTCCGGGTCCTGTTTCAAGAGCTTCGCCGCCGCGGCTATGTAGAAGGGCAAAACCTGATAGTCGAGCGGCGATCCGCGGAGCAACGCCCCGAGCGCATTCCGGACCTGGTCCAGGAGGTGCTTGCTTTCAAACCAGACCTGATCTTCACGACCTCAGGTCGGGTTCTCCAGCACATCAAGGCGGCCACCACCACGGTTCCGGCCGTCGGGTCCACCAGTGATCCTATCGGCGATGGGCTTGCGGCCAGTCTGGCGCGGCCGGGCGGCAACATCACGGGAGTTAGCATCGGCACCGCGGGCGAGCTCGTCGGCAAGCGCCTGGAGCTGGTGCGCGAGTTGGTCCCGGGCGCCACGAAGGTGGCTTTTCTCACCCCACGCCACGGCTGGGAGAGCATCTTCGGCGCAGCCGCGAAAGAGGTGGCCGCGAAGCTTGGTCTCTCCCTGCTTGGTCCACCCCTCGACTCGCCCATCGGCGAGGCCGAGTATCGCCGCGTGGTTGCCGCCATGGCGGAGCAGCGGCCGGATGCCCTCCTGGTCAGCGACTATGGTGAGAACATGCGGCACCGGCAGCTCATCGCCGAACTCGCACGCGTGCATCGTCTGCCCGCGGTCTATCCGCTTCAACACTACGCCGCAGTCGGTGGAATGGTGACCTATGGTCCGGACGACCACGATCTTGACCTCCGTCTTGCTGCGATCGTCGATGCCATCCTCCAGGGCGGCGATCCGGGTGACATCCCGTTTTATCAGCCGACCCGCTATCAATTGATTATCAACCTGAGAAGCGCCCGCGACATCGGCTTGGATATTCCTTCTGCGCTTCTCACGGCGGCTGACGAGCTGATCGAGTCTGCACCCTAAGGCTGCTCGGTCTCGTTCCATAAAGGTGCTTACGCGGATAGTGCTTGTCGAACGGTTGCAGCCGGTTGGTCGTTTCTTCCACGAGGAGATCATGCCTTGTCGCACACGGGAGAGGGCGATGAAAACGGCACGTGCGCTCGGGTTCAGCGTTTTGTTTGTCTGTCTGGCGGCTCACGCCCAGCAGGCCCCCGCCCCGAAGGTGACCACTCTGGTCAAATCCCCTGTTACGGGGCAGCCCGACAAAGAGTTCCTCCTGCTCAGCATCGAGTGGCCTGCCGGAGCCGGGACACCCGTGCATACCCACCTCGGTGATGAATATGGAACCGTCATCGAGGGCTCCTACACTGTCAAACAGGGCGACGGCGACTGGAAGACAATGAACGCTGGTGAGTCTTGGTCTGTGCCGGCGAGTGTGGTCCACCAGGGGAAGAACGCAGGTCAGTCCACGACCAAGACCATGAACGCATTCATCGTTGAGAAGGGTAAGCCACTCGTCCAGCCCGTGCAGAGGCCTTAGGGCATCAATTCGCGCTGCTCTCGACACCCCGGCCAAACCTCCCAGAGACAGGAGCGAGCAGCCGCTCGGACTGACATTTCGTAAGCGCGCAAATCTCTGCACCTTTTCATTGCTGAAGCAGTGAAGGAGTCTGTGTCCGCAATGGAGACTGTGGACGCAATGACATTGAATAGCGCGAACATTCCGGGTGGTCAGCTGAGGGTCGTCAGGGTTCTTGGCAACGGGAAGCGATGGTTTGATCCGGTCGAGAAGGAGCGCTTGATCGATGCCTGCCTTGAGCCGGGGGTATCGGTTGCAGGGCTCGCGCTGGCGCACGGGATCAACGCCAATCAATTGCGCAAGTGGGTCAAGCTGCGCCAGGACCGGAAGGCGACCGAGAAAGCGTTGCCGGTTTTGGGTCACTGCGCGCCGTCGGCCTTCGTTCCGGTGATTGAGACCACGCCGATGGCGCGGCGGCCGGCCCCGCCAGACCGTGTTGCACGGATCGGTTTGTGAACGCACTCCGCCCACCCCAAGCCTTTGCTTAAGCAATGCGGACGGACTTTGGGCGTCCGAACTCGAGCATCCGGTTCAGGACATAAACGGCGATGGCGACCTCCGCCGTACGACGCCGGTCCGTCCGCGAGCGCAGCGTATCTCCAATCACTCGTTTCAGCCGACTGATGGCGGTCTCCACCAGGGCACGACGAGTATACCCGGACCGTTTCTGCCAACCCCTGCGTCCATGCTCGACAGTGCTTTGGAGATGCCGGTCGCGCTGGGTTGGAGTGGTCTTCACATCGTCGCTCAGTACTGCCGTTGATCGGGGCGGAACGATCACGGCAGCCTCAGGATGACGCTGGGCTACGGCGCCGTAGACGCCGGCTTGATCGTAGGCTCCATCGCTGATGAAAGAGGCGAGTGGACCGGTGACCTGGTCGAGCAACGGCTCAACCTGCGAGCCGTCATCAACGTCGCTCGCGGTCAACGCAGATGCGAGGATCTGTCCGGTCTCAGCATCGACGCCGATGTGCAGCTTTCGCCAGGCTCGGCGCCTTTGGGCGCCATGCTTTTCGGTCAGCCATTCGCCGGGCCCGCACAGCCGCAGACCTGTGCTGTCGACCAGCAGGTGAATGGGTCCGGTGCATGACTCCGATGGTGGCACCTCCAGAGTTTCGGCACGTCGGCTCAGGGTCGAGTGGTCCGGCACCGCCAGATCCAGCCCAAGGAGTTCGAGGATCGAGCCGATCAGGCCCTCGGTCTGACGCAGCGCCAATCGAAACACCGCCCGCAGCGTCAGGGCCGTCCTGATCGCCAGGGCCGAGTAGTGCGGTTGACCGCCTCGTGTCGTGCGGGCCTCGGCTTGCCAGGCGGCAATGGCTTCCTCCGAGAACCAGACCGTGAGGCTTCCGCGCCGGCGCAGGGCCGCGTCATACTCGGCCCAATTCGTGATCCGGTGTCGCTGCCTCGGAATGCGGTGACGGCGAGCGGTATTGGCTTTGAACGGCACGGGAGACCTCCGGCAGGAAGGACACAGGCCTCCTATATCAGCCGGTTCCGGTTACCAACCCACCTATCCATGCAACAAGGCGGTATCCATCCGTAGTCTCCCCAACTTGGGGTAGAATGATACGCCCTCTCCAGGACCTGTCATACTTGCTGCTTCAGGTTTCTTTCGCAGTGCCGTTCATATAATCATTGGGATTAGTGGAGGATCAGGATTATCGCCGTCTCATTCCTTTCGGAATAACTTGTTCTCCACGACGGCGGCTATGTCCGTCTTGTATTATCCCAGCGCTGTTCCGCGGGAGGGCACCCGATCCTAAGAATCGACCCAGTGATCTCAGAGGGGTTGCGACGGATCAAGGCAGCGATCAATTCCGAGAACTAAGCTCGTCGCTGAACCAGCCCCAAGGGTCCAAATGCGGAGAGGCGACGACACCGGTGCCGCAAGGAACGTCGATTTCCAGTATCTTTCGATGATTGGCGGCGCGAATATTCTCCTCTGAGCACAGCAAATAGGGACTGTGTGCCAATGCGGCTATGCCGCCGCGTCGCTGCCGATCGGTTTGCTGGAACGGGGAGCGTTGGCTAGACCCTGCTCAATGAGTTTGCAGGCTTCGGTCTCCGTTATTTCTCTCACCGCTGCGATCTCTTTCACCATGAAATCCAGGGCGCCCTCGAAAATCTGCCGTTCGCTGTAGGATGCCTCTTCCTGCTGCGGCCCGCGGTTCAAGTCCCGCAGGACCTCGGCGACGGCAGTCAGTTGCCCAGTGCTGATGCGCTCCTGATAGTCCGCCGCTCGGCGATTCCACATGCCACGCTTGGCTCTAGCCTTTCCACTCAGGATCTCGATTGCCTGGTTGACAACGGCCGGCTCGGACAGCTTTCTCAAGCCGCTGCTTTTCGCTTTTGCAACCGGGATACGAACCGTGACTTTTCCCGAGTCGAGAGCGAGTACGAAGAGGTCCAGTTTGAACCCGGCAACCTCTTGTTCCTCGATTCCCGTGATCACCCCGAGGCCATGACCGGGATACACAACTGTTTCACCGGCCTGGAAGCTCAGAGCATTGTTCTTCGTCGTCATTCAGAAACGATCTCCTTGAGCCACAGACCATGCTTCATCTGAGACGATCTGTGTCGCAGATGTCGCATTCGCTACGCTCGCTTGTGGAGCACAGGTGGTCAGAACTCGATATTGTCCGTGCGGTTCCCGCATATCGGATGCCCACCTTCGCCGTGCAAGAGGGCTCATTCAACGATGCTTAACGCTCGCTACGCTGGGTTCACGTGGCGCAGTCTCATCACCGGCTACTCGATGCTGCCGTCTAAACGCAACGAGAAGATGATAGAATCTGTTGGTTAACGTGGCCTTTACGAAAGTGGCACGGGCTTCAGCCTAGAACAAGGTGGCTTGAGCCCCGCCCTTCCGAACTTGCTGGTGGAGTTCCTCACAGCTTGCCATCATTATCCCATGGGCGAAGCGACCTTCGCACAATGTTGGTGCGCTAAGTGGATGACAGGGAAAGGGGCTCCCATGTGCAAGCGACAGATCGACAAGCGGCCAATCGAATCGCGCTTAGGCCCCACGAGGTGGTGTAGCTCGACGGAAGCACAGCGGTCGGCCTGCGCTCCCTTAGTCGCGCTGTAGCGGGCCGACCGCTGTGCGGGTGGTCATCGGCGATTTCCGGTTAGGGTTGGGTTGCGACATCCACCTGCTACCGAAAGAACCCCCCGATGACCAATTCCATGATGGACCTCAAGAGCCTGGTCGAGAAGACCCCGGACGCCGATCTGCTGCGCGAGATGATCAGTTTCGCGGCCGAACGGCTGATGGACCTGGAGGTCGGTGCCCTGACCGGTGCTGGCTATGGCGAGAAGAGCCCGGAACGCCTGGCCCAGCGCAACGGCTACCGCGAGCGCGACTGGCACACCCGTGCCGGCACGGTGGAGCTGCGCATCCCCAAGCTGCGCACTGGCTCCTACTTCCCAGGCTTTCTCGAGCCGCGCCGCATGGCCGAGAAGGCGCTCACCGCCGTGATCCAGGAGGCTTACATCCAGGGCATCTCCACCCGCTCGGTGGATGATCTCGTCAAAGCCTTAGGCATGACCGGCATCTCCAAGAGCCAGGTGAGCCGGTTGTGCGCGGAGATCGATGAACGCGTGAACGCCTTCCTGAAGCGGCCGATCGAGGGCGAGTGGCTCTACCTGTGGATCGATGCCACCTACGTGAAGGTGCGCCAGAACGGCCGCATCGTCTCAGTGGCGGTGATTGTGGCGGTGGGCGTCAACAGCGACGGCCGGCGCGAGGTGCTGGGCCTGAATATCGGTCCCTCAGAGGCCGAGCCCTTCTGGACGGCGTTTTTGCGACAGCTCACCCGGCGTGGCTTGCGCGGCGTGAAGCTGGTGATCGCGGATGCGCATGAAGGGATCAAAGGCGCCGTGACCAAGGTGCTCGGCGCCACCCTGCAGCGCTGTCGGGCGCACTTTATGCGGACGGCGCTCGCCCATGCGGGCAAGAGCGGCCGGCGGGTGGTGTCAGCCTTCATGGCCACGGCCTTTGCGCAAGACACGCCGGACGCTGCCCGGCAGCAGTGGCGGCAGGTCGCCGACCAGCTGCGTCCCAAGCTGCCGAAGCTGTCAGCCCTAATGGATGAGGCCGAGCCCGACGTATTGGCCTACATGAGCTTTCCGGCGCCGCACCGGAGCAAGCTGCACTCGACCAATCCGCTTGAGCGGCTCAATGGCGAGATCAAGCGCCGGATGGATGTGGTGGGCATCTTCCCGAACGAGGCGGCGATCCGGCGACTGGTGGGCGCGATCCTGCTGGAGCAGAACGATGAATGGGCGGTACAGCGCGCCCGCTATCTCACGCTGGAAACCATGGCTCCAATGAGCGATGATGGCCTCATCAGCTTGCCCGCCGTGGCAACCTGATCATCCCGGCTCTGCCGGTGATTGCGGTGACACATCGTCAGTTACACCACGCCAAGGGGCACGATCTTGTCCGGAGGTGCCCCCGCAAAGGGTGTGCTCTACGGGGGATACTTCTCCTCCAGCTTGAGCACAAGAGCTTTCAGGTGCTCCGGCATGTCTGCCGCGAGGACATCCTCGTACAGGCTCCTCAAGGAGTGCCCGATGACGAAGACCACCTGCTCCTGCGAGAAATTCAAGCGGTTAGGGATGTCACGCGACCAATCCCGAGTGTTACTCTGCTGCATGGCATCGTTCTCATGACTGTGCCCTGCATTGCCCCTGGTTCACACATGTGAAGAGGCAACTCACGCTGACGTGGTCGGTTGCAGCGCGGCTCTACATTCAAGCGCATAATATGTTATAAAGTAGATAAGCGGGTAACATCTCTTGCGGAGTCAAAATTTCGCTTGGGTAATGAACCGGAAGCATCGCCATTCCAGCCATCAACGCATACTTGACAATGTTCTGGCATGATCCATCGAAACAGGATCGGCATATAATCTCCTAAGGATGGATCTGTGTCACTGCGCACGCTCAAAGTGATTTTCGGTGCCGTTACCGTTTGTTTCCTTTTGGCGAGCGCCTATATCGCGATGCTGGTGACAGAACGTCAGAGAGTCCTGGGAGATATCACGCACTATAACCCGGCCTGGCAGGCAAGCCAGGCGGTGTCAGAGTTTATGCGCCTCGAGCGCCGGTTGGATGCTCTCAATGTCCCGGGCCGTGGTGTCGACAAGGAGGAAGTTGAACTCCGCTTCGAGATCCTTCTCAGCCGGGCAAAGCTCCTCATCAAGGGCCGGTTCCAAAACATCATTCAGGATGATGCCGATCAGCTGGCAACCCTCCGTCGTCTCGCTGAGGTACTGGTTTTAATCCAGCCTCTTATCGCAGAACTCGAGCATCCTGGCTCCGTCCAGCAGGCGCTTCAGCTCTTGGAGCCGCTGGAGCCAAGGTTGCTGCAACTCGCATCCTACGCGCAAATCCGGGGCGGCGAGAGGATCGCCCAGGATCAGCACGAGCTCAATCGCCTGTACTGGATCTTCTCGGGGCTATCTGTCGGTCTGATCCTGCTTGGGCTGATCCTGATCGGCCTCTTCAGCCGGCATAATCAATTGCTGGAACGAGCCCATGGGGATCTCCATGCTCTCACCGGGCGTCTCGCCCATGCTGCCAGCCACGATGCCTTGACGGGACTGGCGAACCGTACCCTCTTCCATGAGCAATTGGAGGCGCATCTCACCAGGTGGCGACAAAAGGGCATCCGGTTTGCTGCCCTGTGCCTGGATCTTGATCGGTTCAAGAGCGTCAACGATACATTAGGGCACGAGATTGGCGACGCGCTTTTGAAAGTTGCCGCGGATCGCCTGCGGAACTGCCTCCGCGATGGCGACACCGTCGCTCGTCTTGGTGGCGACGAGTTCGCTATCCTCCAGGAGGTTTCAGGCGGGCTCGAACCCTGCACGGCTCTTGCGAGACATATTGTGGAGCAGCTGAGTGCCGCCTACTCTGTTGACGGGCGTGAGATCGTCATTGGCGCCAGCGTCGGCATCGCCCCGGTCGAAGCGGACATTGTCTCACCCGACCAGATGCTGAAGCGGGCAGACCTCGCCCTCTACGAGGCGAAATCCCAGGGGCGCGGCATGTTTTGCTATTTCGAGCCGGGCATGGAAGCGCGATTGGATGCCCGCCGGTCGCTTGAGATCGATTTGCGCAAGGCTCTGGCAAATGACGAGTTCGAGCTGTTCTTCCAGCCCCAGGTCAATCTCAAGCTCAATCAAATCAACGGCTTTGAGGCGCTTCTGCGCTGGCGCCATCCCACATGGGGCAAGGTTTCGCCCGCAGAGTACATTCCGATCGCCGAGGACATTGGCTTGATTGCACCGCTGGGCGAGTGGGTCATCCGGACGGCTTGCGCTGAAGCGGTCCAATGGCCGCGGGACATCAAGGTTGCCGTCAATCTCTCGCCTGTTCAGTTCCGCAACGGAACCCTTGTGCAGAGCGTGCGCCATGCGCTGGAGAGGACGGGGCTTCCTCCACGGCGGCTCGAACTGGAGCTCACCGAAACGTCCCTGCTCGATGAGACCGAAGCGACGATGGCGGCTCTGCATGAGCTGCGCCGGCTCGGGGTGCGGATTGCCATTGATGATTTTGGCACAGGCTATTCCTCTCTCAGCTATCTCCGCAGTTTCCCCTTTGACCGGATCAAACTCGACCGGTCTTTTGTGCGGGATCTCGCATCACGGCGTGATGCCATGACGATCGTCCAATCAATCGCCAGCCTTGGGGCTGGCTTGGGCATGGCCACCGTCGCTGAAGGCATAGAGACGAAGGAGCAATTGCTTCAGGTTCAGGCGGCAGGCTTCACGGAGGTGCAGGGCTACTACTTCGGACGTCCCAAGCCAGTTCATGAACTGGTCTATTCACTGGACCCGGCCCTATCGGCATCGTCAGCATAATCCGAGGGGGACGGCGTAGCGAGGCATGCCTACTGATGGCGGCTTGGTTGGGGAAGCGAGAAAGCTCTGGATAGGGGAGCCTAGGACAATTTGGCTCTGCCGGACAATCTTCTCATCTGCCCCTGTTGCTGCTAAGGCCGGCAATAGAGGATCAGACATGAAGTTGAACGAAGATGAAAGGCAGCGGAAGCTGGGTCTTATCAATGATCGCTTGGCTCGCCATGAGGCAGTGACCCGCATCACTCTCATTTGCGTGCTGATCTTAGCCGGCTTGGCACTCTCCGTGCTTGCTGCCGTTCTTTTTCGGTAACTCAACACCCAACATCAGATAACTCCGGGTGGGGCATGATGAATTTCCACACTCGTGATCTGAACCTTGCACGTCTGTGCAACGAGGCGCTCGACCATCCGCTCACTGAGGTCGAGCGCGAAGCTATGATGATCACGGCCGCCCAGAAGGTGGAGGAGTTGTTTGACATCCTGCGCATCGACCACCGGAACGCCCACAACACCCGCGAAACGCCCCAGCGGGTGGCCAAGATGTACGTCGAGGAAATCTTGGGTGGCCGCTACACTGTCCCGCCGAAGATCACCGAGTTCGACAATGCCCAGGCTTACGATCAGCTCATCGTCACCGGGCCGATCGAGCTGCGCTCCATGTGCGCCCACCACCTGATGCCGATCTATGGCGCCGCTTACATAGGCATCCTGCCAGCTGCTGATGGCAAGATCATTGGCCTGTCCAAGTACGATCGGATTGTCGAGTACTTTGCCTCGCGTCTGCAGATCCAGGAGGAACTGGTCAAGCAGATCGGTCAGTACATCATGGACATGACCGCACCCCGAGGTCTAGCCGTGCGCATCAGCGCCGTACATATGTGTAAGACCCAGCGCGGCGTGCGGGCCAGCCATCGCAGCCGCATGGTTAACACCTACTACTGGGGCGAGATGGCGGAGAATGCGGAGCTCAAGCGGGAGTTCCTACAGGAGTGCATCGCACTCGATTATGCAGGAACGGAATAGACGTTCTGAGCCCAGCTGGGCGCATCGACTTATCCCATTGAGGTCCTTAAACCATGCGCTCGACACGTGATCGCATTCGCCACGCGATCAGCTTTGAACTTGGTGGGCTTGCTCTTGTTTCGCCGCTTGGCGCTTGGACGTTGGGTTTGCCGGTGGCTGACATCACCATGGTCAGGATTGCGAGTGCAATCATCGCAACGGTTTGGACTTACGTCTATAATTTCGCCTTCGATGCCCTCATGCAGCGTATGGCTGGCGGAACTCAAAAGAGTATCCAGCTGCGGGCCCTGCATGCGGTCTTCTTTGAGACGGGGCTATTGGCCATGTTGACGCCCATGCTTGCATGGTATCTTGGCATAAGCCTTCTCCATGCTTTTCTCGTGGATGTGGCATTTGCCCTTTTTTACGTCGTCTATACATTCGTGTTCAATTGGGCTTATGACCGCATTTTCCCCCTGCATACTTGGCACGAAGCCTCGAGACCGAGCCAGGTACTCCTATAAGCAGCCGTCTCAGGATCACGCACCCCCATAAGTGTCATTAAGGGCGCAAAAGAGATATGCATTTTCTCGACGCTACCAGCTAAACCGATCACCATGACACCCAAGACCTTCTTCCGCTGGATGGCATGGCTGCTTGTATGCGCCATTGCGATCTTCACCCTCTCGCCAATCGAGCTTCGACCTGTCACTGCGGCTCCAGTCAGTTTAGAGCGGTTCTTGGCCTTCGCAGTAATCGGGGCCGCGTTCTGCCTGGGCTACCCGAAACACCGCCTCCACATCCTTATGCTGCTGTTCGGAATTGTAGGATTTCTGGAGATTGCTCAAAACTATGTGCCGGGCCGCCATGGTCGCCTTCCGGATGGTATCGTGAAGGCATCAGGTGTTCTCCTCGGAGTGGCTTTTGCCACATTCATGGCCCCCCATAAACGCAGTCATTGACATCCTCCCCTCCGTGAACGGAGGGGTTTCCTGCCGCGTGTCACGCCGCGAGGCGCGACCTCGCCTCGGTGGGTTCCTGGGCCGACGCCCCCTCGGGCGAAGTCTCTCCGCAGGCTAGCCGGGCGTGTCCCGCCCTTAAAATGTTGATCGACGCGACGTCGTCCGCATGCGCCTCGTGCCCGCACGACACGCACGCGAAGCGCGCCTGGCTCCGCCGGTTCGGCCTTCCAGGTGGTGAGGTGCTTGCACAAATCGGCGTAGGAGAGGTGCTTCAGCCCTGCGGCGTGCCGCTCCTTCTGCAACGCCAGGCCCTTGTTGAACACGAACCGGCGCGAGCCGCAGGAGCGGCGCATGGCCGTCTCATCGGCACCCGTCGGGTTCAGCAGTTCGAACGTGTAGGCCTGGAGCCGTTGCATGGCCTAGCTGTGGAGCGAACCGGGAACGAAGAAGGCGCCTTGCGGCGCCTGCGCTGTCCATCCCCGCCGTGAACGGCGGGGCCTTCGCGCGATCATTGGTAATGGACTTCTCGGAATCCTGCGGCCGATCGCGCAAAAGCGACCCGGTGAAACGCGTGACGAGGTCTTCAGCTTGGGCACCTGGATCGCCTGCGCGAAATCTTCGCCTCCGTCTGCTCCGACTTCGAGGTGGATCTGCGGGAGTTCAACGGGGAGTCGGACCATGTCCATCTCCTTGTATTCTACCCGCCGAAGGTGCGGCTTTCGGAGTTGGTCAACAGCCTCAAGGGCGTGTCGAGCCGCAGGCTGCAGCAGGAGTTCCCCGCCATCAACGCGTCCTGGTCCGTGCGGAAGAGCCGGGGCGTGCTGTGGTCGCCGAGCTACTTTGCCGGGTCGGTGGGCGGAGCGCCCCTCGAAATTCTCAAGGCGTACATCGAGAACCAGGGACGCGGCTGACGCCGCGTGCGCCTCTACATCCTCTCCCTCGAAGGGAGACCGCTTTCGACGCAAGGTTTGCTAAACTCAGTTCTTGGAAGACTGACCGTCATCGTCAATTCGGGTTTCTGCAACTATGCAAGTCCCTGCAGCAACACCCAGCCGAGAACGCCTAGTGCACTGAACAAGCCAAGCCAGTTAAAGAGTCGGGCGAGCCCGTCAGTTGCAGGTGAGACTTGAGAAACGATTAGTATGTCGTCATTGTCATCCATAGAGGCTAACCCGCTATACTCTGCATGAAAGGTTTATATACTCAGGACTCCTGTCGCAACTGGATTGTACCCACTGTTACTGGAGTCACCTTTTGCGCTGCTGGAAAGTTCAGTAGACCAAGAATCGTCGCCACCGAACAGAACACTTCCCCAACGCTAATGTCTTTGAGCGGGTTGAGATGCTTGATCGATTTGCTATTGCAAAGGCGGAACCGGTCCCTGCTTAGTTCGCGCTGATGTGCCCTTAGTCGGGTCTCGCTCTCAGTGCCGTAAACTAATCGAACGAGACGCCCTATTTGATAATCCAAGATGCCCCCAATGAAGCCTTTCGGAGACCGTTTATTCTAGTCGTACAGTTTACCAAATACGGTCTAAGGCTCGGCTTTCTCGATTCGCAACGATTCCAACGGATAAAACAATAACCAAGGGGATTCTAACTCTTATACTAAAGCTGTCTTCAGAGTTCACTGGAAGGCCTTTGCCGGCTGCGTTCACAGCCCACCACCCCGTTGAGCGGGCTGGTAACGGGGGACTGACGCTCTAGCAGGCTGGTGAAAAAGTCCGTGGCGACGCAGGCTCTCGTATGATTCATTCGGCGCAGGCAGTCGGAGGGAGCGAGCGCGCGGGCGAGATGAACGGACGAGAAAGCTATTCTCCTATGTCGATCTAGAAGCTCGGTGTGCGCGGATCATCCGCCGCGGGCCATCCGCGAGATAGCAAACACAGCTCTCGCATGGCGTTGGTGCATGAATCGTTAGCGGTGCTTGTGTAGTCGAGCGGTCATCGAAACAGCCCGTTGGTCGTCGTCATGCCTTTCAAACACAATGCTGCCCGCCGCCATCGTATCGGCAAGATGACGTTCAAGGTGGCGAATTGGGCGGAATATGAGGCAGGTCTTCGCCGGCGGGGCAGCCTGACGCTGTGGATCGCGCCCGAAGCGCTGTCGCTGTGGCAAGCGGCGAAGCGCCTGACGCGCGGCGGGCAGCCGCGCGATTCCGATCTGGCGATCGAAACGGCCCTGACCGTTGGCTTGGTGTTCGGCCTGCGGCTGCGCCAGACGGAGGGCTTGCTGGCATCGGTGCTTGAGTTGATGGGATTGGATCTCGCCGTGCCTGATCACACCACCCTCCGCCGGCGAGCATGGACCTGGCAATCACCTGAAGGACGGCAGGGTCACCGGATTCCAGGAGAAGGGCCTGTTCACATCCTCAGCGACAGCACCGGGCTCCAAGTCTACGGCGCCGGCCCGTGGCGGGAGGAAAAGCACGGCGCCAGGTCGCGGAGGGGATGGCGCAAGCTGCATCTGGCGCTGGATGCCGACAGCGGCGAGATCATCGCCCATATCATGACCGATCAGGACACCGGCGACGCCACACAGGTGGAGCCGCTGCTCGACCAGATCGACCTCCCAGTCCGCCAGTTCACCGCCGACCGCGCCTATGACGGCAAACCGACCTACGACGCCGTCACCAGCCACAGCCCCGATGCGGCGGTCGTCATTCCGCCGCGGGTCAACGCCGTCGATCGGTCGAGGATCGAACCGCCCAGCCAGCGGGACCGGCATATCGCGGCGATCAAAGCAGGCGGGCGGATGCAATGGCAAGCTGCGACCGGCTCCGGCAAGCGATCTCTGATCGAGACCGCAATCGGCCGAGACGAGGCTGTCGTCGGGAGACGGTTGAGGGCGCGGTCGTTCGGCGCCCAGCAGACAGAGGCCGCCATCGGCTGCGCCGTCCTCAACCGCATGCTGGCATGCGCACGCCCGAAATCCGTCCGTCGCATTGGAACCACCGCATAAACGACGGCATCAAAGACCATAATCCGCAAAATTCACGATCCCTGCACCAATGCCAGTTACCGTGACATCGCCGCGTGGTCTTGTGCTGGCGCATCAGGTCTGACGCATTTCATCAGCAGCCACGCCCGCGATGAACGATCTCCAAGGCGATGGTCCGCATCAGAATCCTGAAATCCAGGGCACAACTGCGGTTCCGAATATACCAGAGATCAAGCTCGATGCGACGCTGCATATCAGCAATCGTCGGAGTCGCCCCGCGCGATCCGTTCACCTGAGCCCATCCTGTGATGCCGGGTCTGACCGCAAACCGCCCAGCATAGTCAGGGATGTTTTGGCCATAATACTGGTCGTGAGCCAGCGCATGGGGGCGCGGTCCCACCAGTGACATCTCCCCTCGTATAACATTCAAGAGCTGGGGGAGCTCATCGATACTTGTGCGCCTCAACCAGCGACCGATGCGGGTCACTCGTTTGTCATCCGTCGTGGCCTGCTGCACTGAAGGTCCATTCTCAAGCACGCTCATCGTCCGGAACTTGTAGATCTCGAATGCAAACCCTCCCAGACCAGTGCGAGTTTGCTTGAAGATAGCCGAACCTTTCGAATCCAGGCGAATGGCCAATGCCGCCGCTAGCAGCAATGGGCTAAGGAAGATAAGAGCCAGGGCGGCCAGCCCAACATCGGAGATGTACTTGAAGCCGTACTCTGCCAGCATCCGATAGATTAAGTTGTCTCTAGGCTCAGATTTGAATGCGGGGGCGTCGTTGCGGGATACCAAGAGCATCTCCACTATGAATTCCATGAAGTTTTAGCCGCTCAACTTCAACGAGCGTAGCAATTGCCTATGGAAATGGTCTCGACCCTTTAGTGTGTAGGAACATGGCCGAGAGTGGTAATCATCTTTTCCTAAAAAATTCAGTCCAAATGAGCGGACCGAAGTCGCTGGCCTACTTGTTTCGCGACGCGGGAGCGGTTTGACTTGAGCAAAGTGCGAACGACTGCACGATCGTTGAAACGAGGCTTTGACGGAACCGGGGATGACCAAGCACATACCTACCGCTTCAATTGTGGCGACACCATTTGCGGGAGCCATGGAATTCCGATTGGCGATGAGAGAACTCGCGTCCGCCGTCAGTATCGTCACTGCAGGTCAGGGTAAGAAGCGCCGTGGTTTGACGGTGACGGCGCTTTGTTCGCTCTCAGTCGAGCCTCCAAGCCTCATCGTCTGCGTCAACAAAGCGACCGAAGGCCATAGGGCGATCTTGCAGCATGGCAGCTTCTGCGTGAATGTGTTAGCGGATGAGCATCGCCTCTTCGCCGATTCCTTTGCAGGGCGCACTGGGCGTCGCGGGATCGAGCGCTTCGCAGAGGGCGAGTGGACCTCGCTAGTAACAGGAGCGCCTGTGCTCGTCGATGCCATTGCGGTGTTGGACTGCGAGATCATCAATTTCCTGGACCACGGTACGCATACCGTATTTATAGGGGGCGTTCGAGCCGCACGTTCTGAGCCCAATCGTCGAGCGCTGGTTTATCGCGCAGGCGATTACCAAGAGGTCTGATGCTGCCCTCCCTGCAATTCGGTGGCCGCAGTACTCTTATCCACTAGCGCGAGACTGGAAGTGGTTACGTGATGAGAGTTGCCTATCTAATCAATCAATACCCTGCTCCGTCCCACAGCTTCATCCGGCGAGAGATCTTGGCCCTTGAGGCCCGCGGTAACACGGTCCTGCGTTACGCCTTGAACTACCGAGAAGATGAACTGGTCGACGAAGGCGATCTCGCCGAGAAGGTCAAGACCAAGCATGTTCTCCGCCAGCTGCCGACAAATATTCTCGCGGCGCTGGCACGAATTGTCATCCGGCACCCGCTTGGTATGCTGAAAGCCCTCGGTGCGAGCCTGCGCATCGGGTTCCGATCAGATCGTGGCCTTTCTCGGCATCTCGCCTACTTCATCGAAGCCGCCGTGATCGTTGATTGGTGCAGCCGCGACCGAGTCGAACACCTGCACGTCCATTTCGGCACCAACCCAGCCACGATCGCTCTCTTGGCCAATCTGATCGCCGGGATCTCCTACTCTCTCACCGTGCATGGGCCGGAAGAATTCGATGGGCCAAAATCGATCGCGCTAGCAGAAAAGATAAAGGCAGCAGCATTCGTGGTGGCCGTGAGTTCCTATGGGCGGAGCCAACTCAAACGATGGGTCGAGCTCGATCAGTGGCCCAAAATCCAGGTCGTGCATTGTGGACTCGACTGTGATTTCTTTCCCGACCAGCAGCTTGATGGAATCCCAGAACCCAGCTTCGTTTGCGTGGCCCGTCTTGCCGAACAGAAAGGCCATTTCCTTCTGCTAGAGGCCGCCGCCAAACTCCGGGCCGAAGGCCTTCGATTCAAGCTTGTTCTGGCGGGTGATGGCCCGTTGCGAATGCAAGTTCAGGAACGGATAGAGGAGCTCGAACTCAGCGATATCGTCAAGATTACCGGCTGGATCTCCGGTGAGCGTGTGAGAGGCGAAGTCACGCAGTCCCGTGTCTTCGTCCTCCCGAGCTTTGCCGAGGGCCTTCCAGTTGTCCTTATGGAGGCCATGGCAATGCAGCGGCCGGTCGTGTCAACCTACGTTGCCGGCATTCCGGAGCTCGTCGTCCCCGGCTCGACCGGCTGGCTGGTGCCCGCTGGTGACGCGGTATTGCTAGCCGAGGCCATGCGCGAGGCCCTCTCCGCAGAGCCTCAGAAGTGGGCACAGATGGGGGCAGCCGCGCGGCAGCGCGTCCTCGAGCGTCACGACGTAACCCGCGAGGCGGAAAAGATCGAGCGCTTGATACACTCGGCAATGAAGCGAGAGGTCCTATGCTGAAGATCATGCTGACCCTTGCAGCAGCTCTTGTGTGTCTTCCGTCGGTGACGCTTGCGGTCGAGATCCTGGCGGCCTCTACCCTGAGGCCCCCCCTCAGGCTCCCTGCCCGCTCGGGCCGGATTGGGACCATCGCGGTCCTCGTGCCGGCCCACAACGAAGAAGCCGGCATCCTGGCCACCCTGCACGACATCATCCCACAGTTGCGCCCCGGCGATCGCCTCCTGGTGGTCGCCGACAACTGCGCCGACAACACCGCCGCCGTGGCACGGGCGGCCGGAGCCGAGGTCAGCGAGCGCCACGACCCGGAGCATCGCGGCAAGGGCTATGCCCTCGATTGGGGCGTGCGCCACCTGCGGCAGGACCCGCCCGAGGCCGTGGTCATCATCGATGCCGATTGCCGCGTGGCGCCAGGCTCCATCCTCACCCTGGCCGAGGCCGCTCTTGCGGCCGGCCAGCCAACTCAAGCTCTGAACATTATGAAGGCCTCTCGGGATCCGCGGCGGCGTGTCCAGGAGTTCGCCTGGGTTCTCAAGAACCATGTGCGCCCGCTTGGCTTGGCCAGGCTCGGGCTGCCGTGCCAGCTCATGGGCACCGGCATGGCCTTTCCCTGGCAGGCGC